>JBBSKO010000001.1:0-36672 GCA_038256225.1 Propionibacteriales bacterium
CGGATGGCGCGCCAGAAGTGCGTGATGGCCGCGATGGTCTCCCAGCTCAGCCCGCAGACGGTCGTGCGCAACTTCTCCGCCATCGCCGACGCCTCGGCCGAGCTGGTCCAGACCGACCTCCCGGCCTCGGAGCTGGACACCTTCATGTCCCTGGCCATGGAGGCCAAGGACGAGAAGATCGCGACGCTGTCGCTGGTGCCGCCGATGATCGACACCGCCGACCCCGACATCGACCTGATCCACGAGAAGGTCGATGCCGCGGTGCAGCGCTCCGAGGAGCCCCCGTCCCCGTCGGCCGGCACCGGTGGCCGCACGAAGGCACCCACGGCCGTGACCGGAGGCTCGCTCGGCTCGATGTCCGACGGCTACGCCGCGAACCAGGCCCAGGACCTCAGCGCGGCCTGCTGAGCGTCACCGGCGTGCGTCGAGCGCGCCGGTGCCCAGCGCCTCGCCGACCCGGCGGTAGGTCTCCTCGTCGGCGGCGCAGACCAGCGGCCCGCCGCCGGTCGCACGGTGCGGGCGGGTCGGGTCGTAGGCGCGGCCGTCGGCCACCGCCGCCCGCCCGCCGGCCTCCTCGAGCAGCAGGGTGCCCGGGGCGTGGTCCCACGGCAGCGCCCCGGAGTAGAGCAGGACGTCGGTGTCACCGGCCACCAGGTGCGGGTAGTCGATGCCGCAGCACACCCAGGACAGCGTCATCGGGGCCATGCCCTCCAGCCCGGGGAGCGCCCGGCCCACCCAGCCGCGGCGCGAGGTCGCGGCCCGCCACGCCGCCGGGTCGGGCCCGGGGGAGGGGCGGGTGAGCCGGACGCCGTTGCGCCAGGCGCCGGCGCCACGCTCGGCGACGTAGGCGGCCTCGTGCTGCGGCTGCCAGATCCAGCTGCGCACGACCTCGCCGGCGCGCAGCTCGGCGACCATCACCGCGTGGTCGGGCGAGCCGTGCACGAAGTTCTTCGTGCCGTCGACCGGGTCGACGGTGAAGGCGTGGTCGGCCACGGCGTACCGCTCCATCACCGAGGGGTCCTCGGCGTAGGCCTCCTCGCCGAGCACGACCGCGTCGGGGTAGGCCGCGAGCAGGGCCGCGGTGATCTCGACCTCGGCCTCCCGGTCGGCGACCGTCACCAGGTCGCCCGGCTTCTTCTCGGAGATGTCGGAGGCGTCCAGGGCACGGAACCGCGGGGTGATCACACGGGCCGCGACATCCTGCACCAGGTCGAGCACGGCGTCGGTGTCCACGGGTTCCAGACTAGGGTGGCGGCCGTGCGGGTGACGGCGGTGGTGGTGACCTACGACCGGCTCCCCCTCCTGCGGACGCTGCTGGCCCGGTTGGCCGAGGTCCCCGGGCTCGACGAGGTCCTCGTGCTCGACAACGCCTCCACCGACGGCACCGGCGCGTTCCTGGCCGGGCTCGACGGCCGGGACGGCGTGCACGCGCGCACCCTGGCGACCAACACCGGCGGCGCCGGCGGGTTCCACGACGGCCTCGCCTGGGCCGTCGAGCGGGACGCCGACCTGGTGTGGCTGATGGACGACGACGGCCTTCCCGACGTCGACTGCCTGGAGCTGCTCCTCGGGCACCGCGGCCAGCTGGACTTCTGGGGCCCCGTCGTCGTCGACGAGGCCGACCCCGAGCGGCTGGTCTTCCCGATCCGGCTGCCGGGCGGCACCCGTACGGTGCGCCGGATGACCGACGTCGCCGACGCCGCGGTCGACGGCCTGATCCGCGACGTGGTGATCCCGTTCAACGGCGTGCTGGTCACCCGCGAGCTGGTGCAGCGGATCGGTCTCCCGCGGGCGGAGTTCTTCATCTGGGGCGACGACCACGAGTACCGGCTCCGCGCGGAGCGGGCCGGCGGGCGCGTCGCCACCGTGGTCGGCGCCCGCGTGCTGCACCCGAGCGTGGGCGAGCTCGGGGCGCCGATGATGGGCGGGCGGACGACGTACAACCACAGCCCCAGCGACCTCAAGCACTACTGCATGGCGCGCAACAACCTGCTGAACCTGCGCGACTACCGCGGCTGGCCGCACGCGCTGGCGTTCGTGCTCAAGACGCTGTGGTTCTACACCGTGACCCGGCGCGACCCCGCCCGCGTGCGGTTGAGCCTGGGGGCGATGCGCGACGGGCTGCGCGGCGACTTCACCGGCCACCGGAGGTTCCTGCGTGGCTGAGGAGCGAGTGAGCGGCGACGGGTCGCGCGAGACCGTCGCGGTCGTCGTGGTGACCTACAACCGAGCCGACCTGCTCGAGGGCATGCTGGCCGGCCTGCGCACGCAGGACCGGGCGCCCGACGGCGTGCTCGTGGTCGACAACGCCAGCACCGACCGCACCGCCGAGGTGCTCCGGGCCGCGGTCGCGGCCGGGGACCTGCCGCTGGAGGTGCTCACCAGCCCCACCAACGTCGGTGGGGCCGGCGGCTTCCGGGCCGGGGTGCGCGCGGCGTACGAGCGGGGCTTCGACCGGTTCTGGCTGATGGACGACGACGTCGTGCCCGCCCCGTCCTGCCTGCGGGTGCTGATGGAGGCCGACGAGGACTGCCTGATGGCGGTGCGCGAGGACCGGTACGGGGCGCTGTGCGAGAAGGCGGCGCTGCGCTTCGACCTGCGCGACCCCCGGGCGCTGAAGCCGAAGACCGCGATGGTCGAGACGACGTACGGCACCCGCGCCGCGATGCCCGCGCGCGTCGAGCTCGAGAACGTCGCCTTCGAGGGGTTCCTGGTGCGCCGCCGCGTGGTCGAGCGGATCGGGCTGCCCGACGCCGCCTACTTCATCTTCTACGACGACGTCGACTTCGCCGTCCGGGCTCGACGGGCCGGGTTCCGGATCTGGGCGCTGCGCGACGCGGTGCTCGTCCGACAGCTCGACTTCGACCAGCAGCACGACCTGGCGGGGTGGAAGGGTTACTACATGTACCGCAACCTCTTCGCGGTCCACCTGCGCTACGGCGAGAACGCCGCGGTGCGGGCCAAACCGTGGGTCGTGGCGGCCGGCGTGGTGGCCCTGAGCCCCCTGCGGGGCGGGCGTGCGGAGGCTCGCAACGTCATCCGTGGCCTCCGTGACGCGCGCCGGATGCGCCAGCAGCCGCCGACGACCGTAGAGTGATCCACCGTGTCAACCCCTGATCTCGTCATCGTCGGCTCCGGATTCTTCGGACTCACCCTCGCCGAGCGCTGTGCCACCGAGCTCGACCTGCGGGTCCTCGTGCTGGAGCGCCGCTACCACCTGGGCGGCAACGCCTACTCCGAGAAGGACCCGGAGACCGGGATCGAGGTGCACAAGTACGGCACGCACCTCTTCCACACCTCCAACGAACGGGTCTGGGAGTACGTCAACCGGTTCACCGACTTCACCGCCTACCAACACCGGGTCTTCGGCAAGTACCAGGGCCAGGTCTACTCGCTGCCGATGAACCTCGGCCTGATCAACCAGTTCTTCGGCCGGGCGTTCAGCCCCGACGAGGCGCGCGCGCTGATCGCCGAGCAGTCCAGCGAGATCGCCACCGGGGACGCCGCGAACCTCGAGGAGAAGGCGATCAGCCTGATCGGGCGCCCCCTCTACGAGGCGTTCATCAAGGGCTACACCGCCAAGCAGTGGCAGACCGACCCCACCGAGCTGAGCCCGGACATCATCACCCGGCTCCCGGTGCGCTACACCTTCGACAACCGCTACTTCAACGACACCCACGAGGGACTGCCGGTCGACGGCTACACCGCCTGGCTGGAGCGGATGGCCGACCACCCCAACATCGAGGTCCGCCTCGACACCGACTTCTTCGACGTCGCCGACGAGTACAAGGGCAAGGTCCCGATCGTCTACACCGGCCCCGTCGACGAGTACTTCGACCACCGCGAGGGCCGGTTGTCGTGGCGTACGGTGGACCTGGAGGCCGAGACGCTCGACGTCGACGACTTCCAGGGCACCGGCGTGGTCAACGCCAACGACCAGGACGTGCCGTGGACCCGGGTGCTGGAGTTCAAGCACCTGCACCCCGAGCGCACGTACCTGCCCGGCAAGACGATCGTGGTCCACGAGTACAGCCGGTTCGCCGAGGACGACGACGAGCCCTACTACCCGACCAACACCGCCGAGGACCGCGCGAAGCTGCTGACGTACCGCGAGCTGGCCAAGAAGGAGCCGCTGGTGCTGTTCGGCGGTCGCCTCGGCACCTACAAGTACCTCGACATGCACATGGCCATCGGGTCGGCGCTGTCGATGTTCGACAACAAGCTGAAGCCCTACTTCTCCGACGGAGCTGCCTGGGCCAGCGGAGGAGTGGACGAGTGAGCATCACCGACACCATGGTCGGCAGCGCCGGCCCCGGCACCGGGACGAGCCCTGGGACGACCGCCGCCTCGGCGGGCGCAGCGGGACCCACCGTGCGCCGCCTGATCCAGCAGCAGGTACTGCCCGACGGCTCCGACAGCGACGTCGTCTCGCTCTACGTCGACACCGAGCCCGCCGCCGTCGAGGTCGACGGCGACGAGGGTGGGATGTCCCGACGGATGCGCGACGCCGTCTCGGCGGCCATGGGCAGCGCGAGCGCCTCGTCCCCGGCCCTGCACCCCGACCAGATCCGCTCGCGACGCTCCGTCGTGGTCCGCTCGGGCGCCAAGCTCTCCTTCGGCACCTACTTCAACGCTTTCCCGGCCAGCTACTGGCGGCGCTGGACGGTCGTGGAGACCGTCAGCCTCGCCATCACCCTGCGTGGCCCGGGCGCGACCGTGGTGCTGATGAAGTCGATGGCCAACGGCCGCTCCCAGCGCGTCGACGCCGCCTCCACCAGCGGCGCCGAGTCCGAGACCTTCAGCTGGGACCTCACGCTGAAGCCGTTCGTCGACGGTGGCTGGTACTGGTACGACGTGGTCGCCGGCGACGCCGACGTGCTCGTCGAGGACGCCCGCTGGAGCGCCGAGGTGCCCGAGGAGCGTGCCGAGCACGGCACGGTCGACCTCGCCATCACCACGATGAACCGCCCCGACTTCTGCGCCAAGCTCCTCGGCCAGATCGGCGACGACGCCGACCTGCGGCCGTACCTCGACGAGGTCCTCGTCATGGAGCAGGGCAAGGACCTGGTCACCGACTCCCCGGAGTTCCCCGCCGCGCAGGAGGCGCTCGGCTCCGTGCTGCGCGTCATCGAGCAGGGCAACCTCGGCGGATCCGGCGGGTACGCCCGCGGCCAGCTGGAGTCGGTGCGCAAGGGCACCGCGACCTACCTGATGTGCATGGACGACGACGTGATCTGCGAGCCCGAGGGCATTATCCGGGCCATCACGTTCGCCGACCTCGCCCGCCGCCCCACGTTGGTCGGCGGCCACATGTTCAGCCTGTACGCCCGCTCGCGCCTCCACAGCTGGGGCGAGATCGTCCAGCCGTGGCGCTTCTGGTGGCAGTCGGCCGCCGGGGTGCACCCCGACTGGGACTTCTCCGCGCGCAACCTGCGCTCGTCGCGCTGGCTGCACAAGCGGGTCGACGTCGACTTCAACGGCTGGTTCATGTGCCTGATCCCGCGGGTCGTGCTGGAGGAGATCGGGCTGTCGCTGCCGGTCTTCATCAAGTGGGACGACTCCGAGTACGGCCTGCGCGCCAAGGAGGCCGGCTACCCGACGGTGTCGTTCCCCGGTGCCGCGGTCTGGCACATCCCGTGGACCGACAAGAACGACGCGCTGGACTGGCAGTCCTACTTCCACCAGCGCAACCGGTTCGTGGCCGCGCTGCTGCACTCGCCGTACCCCGGCGGCGGCCGGATGGTGCAGGAGAGCCTGAACCACCAGGTCAAGCACCTGGTCTCGATGCAGTACTCCACCGTCGAGATCCGCCACCAGGCGCTGCTCGACCTGCTCGAGGGCCCGGAGTTCCTGCACCGCACCCTGGCCACCCGGCTCCCGGAGATCCGGGCGATGGCCAAGAAGCACACCGACGCGCGCCTGGTCACCGACCGCGACGACCTGCCGACGGTCAAGCGCAAGAAGCCGCCGCGCAAGGGCCGCGACGACGTGGGTCACCTCGGGCCGCGCCAGATCACCATGCTGGCGCTGCGGTCCCCGATCCGTCAGTTCTCCAAGCCGCGTGACCTCTCGCGCCGTCACGCCGAGGCCGAGGTCATGGCCATGGACGCGCAGTGGTTCCGGCTGACGCGCTACGACTCCGCCGTGGTCTCGATGCCCGACGGCACCAGCGCCGCCTTCTACCAGCGGGACCCCGCGATCTTCCGTGACCTGTTCACCAAGACCGTCGAGATCCACCTGCGCCTGCGGCGCGAGTGGCCGCGGCTGGCGACCCAGTACCGGGCTGCCCTGACCGAGATCACCTCGCCGGAGGCCTGGGAGCGCACGTTCGAGCCGTGGACCGACGCCCCGGCGGACGGTGCGAGCACCCCGTCCCAGGACGGGGCGGATGGCTGACCCCGAGGCGCCGCAGGCGGCCTCGGAGGACGGGCCGGCCAAGGCCGTCCGCGTGGTCGACGCCCCGCTGCGGGCGCCGTCGGACACGACCGGCCTGATCGAGGTCTTCCGGCGCCGCTACCTGCTCAAGCTCCTGGTCAAGCGGGAGATCAGCGCCCGCTACCAGGGCTCGTTCCTGGGGCTGCTGTGGAGCTACATCAACCCGCTGAGCCAGTTCCTCATCTACTTCTTCATCATGGAGATCGTGATCGGGCGCGACCGCACGGAGAACTTCGCCGTGCACGTGTTCTGCGGGCTGATCGTCGTCCACTTCTTCGTGGAGACCTTCAACGCCGGCACCCGGTCGATCGTGCGCAACAAGTCGCTGGTGCAGAAGATGGCGGTGCCCCGGGAGATGTTCCCGGTGGCCTCGATGCTGGTCTCGCTCTTCCACGTCGTGCCGCAGCTGGTCATCCTGGTGGTGGTCAGCCTGCTCTACGGCTGGACCCCGGACCCGGCGGGGATCGCCGCGCTCTTCTTGGCGCTGGGGATCGCGCTCGTGCTGGGCACCGCGCTGGCCCTGCTGTTCAGCACCGCCAACGTGTTCTTCCGCGACTTCTCCAGCGCCGTCAACATCCTGACCAACTTCACCCGCTTCGGCGTGCCGATGATCTACCCGTACTCGCTGGTCGCGGAGCGCTTCGGCGCCGCCGCCGACTACTACCTGTGGAACCCGATGGCCATCGCCGTGATGCTCGTCCAGCGCGGGTTCTGGGTCGGGACGACCAGCGACCCCGAGGAGGTCGCCCGCACCGAGCTGCCGCCGAACCTGTTCGAGCTGGGCCTGTGGTCGCTGCTCGGCAGCCTGGTGCTGCTCGTGGTCGCGCAGCGCGTCTTCTCCCGTCTCGAGCAGAGGATCCCTGAGCGCCTGTGAGCGAGAGCATCGTCGTGGACCACGCGACCAAGGACTTCACCCTTCGCTACCACCGGACCCTGAAGGACATCACCGTCGCGATGTCCAGGGGACGGGCCATCAGCGACACCTTCCAGGCCGTCGACGACGTGTCCTTCACCGTCGAGCAGGGCGAGTCGATCGGGTTGATGGGCCTCAACGGCTCCGGCAAGAGCACGCTGCTGAAGCTGATCATCGGCGTCATGCGGCCCGACTCGGGGGAGGTGCTGACCCGGGGGCGGGTCTCGGGCCTGATCGCCACCGGTGCCGGCTTCCACCCGCAGCTCACCGGCCGGGAGAACATCTTCCTCAACGCCGCCATCCTCGGGATGTCCGAGCAGGAGACCAAGGCGAAGTTCGACGACATCGTCGAGTTCGCCGAGGTCGGCCGCTTCCTCGACACCCCGGTCGGCACCTACTCCTCCGGCATGTTCGCCCGGCTCGGCTTCGCGGTGGCGATCCACGTCGACTCCGACGTCTTCCTCGCCGACGAGGTGCTCGCGGTGGGGGACCGACCGTTCAAGAAGAAGTGCCTGGAGCGGATGCAGGAGATCCGCCACAGCGGGCGCACCGTCTTCTACGTCAGTCACTCCGCCGGCTCGGTGCGCAAGATGTGCGACCGGGTGATCGTGCTGGAGAAGGGCCGAGTCGGTTACGACGGCGAGGTCGACGCCGGCATCCGCTACCTCAAGTACGACGAGCCCGGCCAGCCCGACCTCGACGACGAGATCGGCGCCGACATCTAGCTCGGCCCGGTGGCCGCAGAAGTCCCCGGTCGGCCGGGGACTGCTGGACCTGTCGGCCGGGCGATCTCCCTCGGTCCAGGCAACCCCTGATCTGACGTTGCCCGTCATGTCGGGGCATCGCGGGCGGCTGGACGGTCACCCCCGGGTTGCCCTGCCGTCCGGTTCGGGCGGTGGCGTGACCCGTCCTGCCGCCGCCATCGCGTGGTTCCTGCAGGTTCTCCGACTGGTGACGCGCTGGAATCGCGCCATCGCCCCGACCCCGCCGCCAGCCAACAAGTACGGCCTGCCCGGCGTGTCGACTGGAAATTACACGTTTGTAGTTACTCACTTCCCCTTCCGCTGCCCTGTGGCGCGTGTGAAAGTTGCGGCCTCGTGTGACTCTTTCCCCCCGCGCAAAGGCTGCCGATGTCTCTCCCCCCCGCCCGCTCCCGGGACGGTTTCGTCTCCGCGTGCCAGCAGCTGCTGGCACTCGGCGTCGTGCTGGCGGTCCTGACACCCGCGGCGAGCGTGCTGTCGCTCGACGTCGTACGGCAGTCGCCCGCCTCCTCGGGCGTGGCGCTGCCCGGCACCGGCCGGGCGCCCGCCCCGGGCGCGGCGGCCGAGGCCGCCACCGTCCCGACCGCGCCGGTCGAGGCCGAGGTCGAGGACCACCAGCTCACCGCCCCGGTCGGCGACCGTGTGGCACCGGGCGGGCTGGACGCGCGGACCAGGGTCGCCGACGGCGGCTCGCAGGTGCGCAGCGCGCCGCTGCCCGTCGAGGACTTCGGCACCGTCGGGGTCACCTGGGCCCCGGGCGCGGACCTCGCGCACGACGCGGTCGGCGTGCGCTACCGCCAGGTCGACGGCGCCTGGTCGGACTGGACCGAGGCCGAGGTCGAGGACGACCACGGTCCTGACGTCGGCACGCCCGAGGACCTCGGCGCCCGCCCCGGCACCGACGCGGTCGTCGTCGGCGACGTCGACGAGGTGCAGGTCAGGGTCAGCTCCGCCGGGAGCGCGCCGGCCGACCTGCGCGCGGTCGTCGTCGAGCCGGGGGAGGCCACCGCGACCGACCGTCAGCTGCCCGCCATCGACACCGCCGGCCAGGACGCCACGGGAGACCGCGCCACCGGCGAGGCGCTCGAGCTGGCCGCCACCGGGTCCGCGCCCCTCCCGATGATCTACTCCCGCGCCCAGTGGGGCGCCGACGAGCGGCTGCGCAGCGGGTCCCCGTCGTACGGCACCGTGAAGGCCGGGTTCGTCCACCACACGGTCAACGCCAACGCCTACGACCGCGAGGACGTGCCGGGCATCCTGCGCTCGATCTACGCCTACCACACCCAGAGCCGCGGCTGGAGCGACGTCGGCTACAACTTCCTGGTCGACCGGTTCGGTCGGATCTGGGAGGGCCGGTTCGGGGGTGTCACCCGCGCCGTGGTCGGTGCCCACACGCTGAACTACAACTCCTACTCCTTTGCGATGTCGGCCATCGGCAACTTCGACACCGTCCGCCCGCCGCAGGTGATGGTGAATGCTTACGCCGCGCTGTTCGCCTGGAAGCTGGGCATCCACGACGTCGACGCCGGCTCGCAGCGCCAGCAGGTCGGCTCGCGGACGTTCCCCGCGATCAACGGCCACCGTGACGCGGGCTCGACCGCCTGCCCGGGCCGGTACCTCTACGAGCAGCTGGGCGCCATCCGCAAGGCGGCGAACGCGCTGCAGGAGGCCCGCCCCGAGCCGGAGCCGGAGCCCGAGCCGGAGCCCGAGCCGGAGCCCGAGCCCGAGCCCGAGCCGGCTGCTGCGCCGCTCGACTCGGACCTGACCGGCGACGCCTACCCCGACCTGGTGCTCCGACGCGCCTCGGACCAGCAGGCCCTGATCGTGCCCACGGGCGGCCTGACCGGCTTCGGCCCGGCCGTCGAGGTCGCGGGCGACTGGGCGGACTGGCCCGAGGTGTCGTTGAGCCGCGACCTGAGCGGCGACGGTCGCACCGACCTGCTCGCCCGCCGCGCGGACGGGACCACGGCAGTCGCCGTCGGCGCGGGCCAGGGTGTCTTCGCGACCCCGGTGGCCCTCGCCGGTGGTCCGGACGCCGGCCACGAGCTCGTGGTCGCGGTCGGTGACGCCGACGGCGACGGGACGGGCGACCTCGTCGCCCGGCAGACGGGCACGAACCGCCTGGTCTCCTTCACCGGGGACGGTGGCGGCGGCGCCGTGCGGGAGGTGGCCGGACGCGGCTGGGCACGCTACGCGCGGATCCTCGCCGCCGGCGACCTCACCGGGGACGGGGACCCCGACCTGCTCGCGCAGAGGCCGGACGGCACCCTCTACCTCCGCGCCGGCGCGGCCGGTCAGCGCTACGCCGCGCCGCGCCTCGTGCCCGGCACCTGGTCGACGGACGACGTGATCGCCCCGGGCGGCGACCTGACCCGCGACGGGCGGGCGGACCTCCTCCTACGCCGTGCGGCCGACGGGGTCACCGTGGTCCTGCCCGCTACCGGCGACGGCACCCTGGGCGAGGGCCTCGGCCGTCTGCCGGGGATCCGGTCCGGCGCGGGCCTGACCGGCGGTCTGCAGGTCGGGGGGTCGGCGCGACCGGACGTGGTCGTGCGGCGCGGCGACCGGTTGCTGTGGCTGGCCAACCAGGGCACCACCGAGACGCTCCCGGTCGTCGAGACCGGTCTCGACCTCTCGGCCGCCGCGCTCGTGCTGAACGCCGGCGACTGGGACGGCGACGGCGCCGGCGACCTCCTCACCCGCTCCGCGGGCGTGCTGTCCCTGCACCGCGGCGACGGCTCCGGCACCTTCACCGCGCCGGTCGCCCTCGGCGGGGGGTTCGGCAAGGTCCGCGGCCTGCAGGCGGTCGGGGACCTGACCGGCGACGGTCGCGCCGACCTGGTCGGGCGCAGTGCCGGCACCCTGACGCTCTACCCCGGTGAGGGGACCGACGGCCTCGGCGCCGGGCGCGCCACCGCCGGCCTCAGCGACCCGCGTGACGACGTCGAGCCGGGCACGTACGCCTCGTTGACCAGTGTCAGCGACCTGCGCGGCCAGGGCCCTGCCGACCTGGTCGGCACCGACACGGACGGCCGGCTGTGGCTGCTCCCGGTCGGCCGCCGGGGCGTCGTCGGTGAGGCCCTGCTGCTGACCGGGCCCACCGGGACCGCGGACCGCCTGGGCTGACGCCGGGCGCGGCCCGTCAGCGGTCGCGGGCCGTGGCCCGCTCCGCGGCGTACGTCGCGTCCAGCCGGGCCGCGTCGGCCCGCGCCACGAGGACGACCGAGCCGCCGAGCACCAGCGGCTCGGTGAAGGAGGCCAGACCTGGTGGGGAAGCCGGGTTGGCCTCGGTGAGGAGGCGGTCGCCGTCGGTGAGGTGACTCCCGGCGGCGGCCGCCCGCCACAGGTCTCCCTGGGTCTGCTCGGCGCCGTCGACCTCGACCGCGACGTCGTGGTGACCGGGCGGGTCCAGCGGGGTGAAGGCGTCGGGCTGTCCCCAGACCTCGATGCCGACGTCGTGCACCCCCGGCGGCAGCGGCTCGGCGAAGCGCACCCCCATCGGGCGCAGCGAGCAGGCCAGCACCGGGACGTCGTCGGCGTGCGGCGCCCAGCGGGCGAGACCGTCCGGGCCGCAGACGACCGCGTCGGCCGGGTCGTCGCCGTCCAGGACGACCACGAGCCCCGCCGTCCAGGCCGCCCCGAGGAGGACCGGCCCGAGCCAGTGGGCCGGCAGGTCCACCCGCAGCCGGTCACCGCGCTCGAGGTCGTGCTCCTCGCACAGCAGGGAGGCCGCCTTGGCGACCCAGTTGGCGTAGGTGGTCACCGACAGCTCGACCCGTTCGTCGGTGTCGTGGTCGTAGAACGTCACCAGCGGACGGCCGGGGTCGTGGGCCAGGGCGCGGGCGAGCACGCCGGCGAAGGTGGACGGCGGGGTCGTCAACATCGCCCTCAGCCTAGGGTGCCGCCATGTCCTCCCCGTCCTCCGCCGTGCCCCACCTGTGGGCCGTCGTCCCCGCCGGCGGCGCCGGCACCCGGCTCTGGCCGCTGTCACGACGCCACGAGCCGAAGTTCCTGCGCGACCTGACCGGCAGCGGCCGCTCACTCCTGCAGGCCACCTACGACCGGCTGGCGCCCCTGGTCGAGGACCGGTTCCTCGTCGTGACCGGCGCCGCCCACCGCGACGCCGTGGTGGGCCAGCTCGACGGCCTGGACCCCGCCGCGGTCCTGGCCGAGCCGTCCCCGCGCGACTCGATGGCCGCCATCGGCCTGGCCGCGGCCCTGCTCGAGCAGCGCGACCCCGACGCCGTGATGGGCTCCTTCGCCGCCGACCACGTCATCACCGACGAGCCGGCCTTCCGGGCCGCGGTGAGGGACGCGGCCGAGGTCGCGCGCGGGGACCGGCTGGTGACGATCGGCATCGAGCCGACCTTCGCCTCCACGGCGTTCGGCTACCTGCGGGTCGGCCCGGCCCTGCCGGGGTCGGGCGGCTACCAGGTCGAGGCCTTCGTCGAGAAGCCGTCGGAGGAGGTTGCCCGCGGCTACCTCGCCAGCGGCCGCTACCGGTGGAACGCCGGGATGTTCGTGGTGCGCCCGACGGTCCTGCTGGACCTGCTCGCCCGCTGGCACCCCGACTTCGCCCGCGACCTGCGGGCGCTGGCCGCCGGGGGCCCCGACGGCCTCCAGGACCGCCTCGCCCGGGGCTGGGACGCGCTGCCGAGGATCGCGCTGGACCACGCGGTGGCCGAGCCGGCCGCCGACGAGGGCGTGGTGGCCACGGTGCCCGGCGGCTTCGGCTGGGACGACGTCGGCGACTTCGACTCCCTGACCACCCTGCTGCCGGAGCCGGCCGAGGGGCCGCGCGTGATCGGCGACCCGGCCCTGGTGACCGCGCTCGGCACGACCGGCCTGGTCGTGCCGGCCGGTGGCCGTGTGGTCGCGGTCGTCGGCCTCGACGACGTCGTGGTCATCGACACGCCTGACGCGCTGCTGGTGACGACCCGGGACCGGGCCCAGGAGGTCAAGCAGGTGGTGGCCCGGCTCGTGGCTCAGGGTCGCGCCGACCTGACCTGACCCGGCTCAGCCGCCGTTCGGCTCGGGGGAGTCGAAGTAGGGGTACTCCTCCATGAACGAGGACAGCGCCTCGCCGGAGAACTCCGAGCAGTACTGCCACGCGCCGAGCTGGTCGCTGACCTCGGTGTTGCCCGCGCCGCCGGCCGACCAGTGCGTCAGCGCGACGTGCTGGCCGTCGGGGAACGGCTCGCCGTCCTCCTCGGTCCACGGCACGGCCTTGAACTTGTAGCGGTAGTTGTCGGTGCCGGGGAACTGGCTGGCCACCGCGCGCAGCTCGGTCATCGCCTCGTCGTCGGCGGCGATCGTCTCGTCGTACCAGACGAAGGTGTAACCGTGCTCGAGGTTGTGCACCAGCTCGCGCAGGTCCGGGCGGTCGTCGACGGCGTAGAGCTTGCGGTCCATCGTGTCCGGGGTGTCGTAGTGCGCACCGAACGCCGGCGGGCTCTCCTCGTACTCGACCGGCGTGCCCTCGGGCACGTGCTCCTGGTTGCCTTCTGCCTTCTTGGTCTCCACCTCGCCGCAGGCGCTGACCGGGGCGCCGAGCGAGGCCAGCTCGACGTCCTCGAACTGGCGCAGCTCCCACCAGCTGGCGATCGGGCGGTACGCGGCGGCCCCCACGATCACCAGCGCGACGGCCACGCACACCATGACGATGGCCAGGCCGCGGCCGCGGTCGGCGGACCGCTGCTTCTTGGTCAGGGCGTCGATCTTGGCCTTGCGGTCGGACTTCTGGCTCTTGGTGGACTTGGCCACGGCGCGGAGCACCTCCGGGTCTGGTGGGGGCGGGACTGTCGAGCAGGTGGCCCGCCGCGGTCACGGGGCCGGGCGCGCCGTCAGGCGGCTCGCGCGGGATCCGCGGGTGAGTCTACGGATGGTCCGGTGGGCCCGCGGACCGCGGGCGGAGGGCGTACGTGCTGCTCCCCGCGGCGCGGTCGGCCACCCAGCCGTGGGCGAAGACCACCGCGTGCATCCCGCCCTCGCGTGCGGGGTCGTAGCGACCGCCGGGGTCGACGTCGAGGTGCAGCAGCCCCGGGCCTGCGGGGCGGACGACCGCGCCGTCGCCCAGCGCGACCGTCAGCGCGGAGGCGAGGTCCTCGACGGCGGCCACCGCGCCGAACGGGGGGGCGTCGTCGACGGCGCCGCGCACCGCGCGGACCACCGCCTCCCGCGCGCCCCAGCCGAAGAGGTCCGCGCCCTCGGGCCGCACCAGGGCCCGCGCGCCGGGACCGTGGTCGCCGGCCGCCAGCACGAGGTCCGCCCGGCCGCGCACGACCGCGAACGGGCGGGCGTGCAGCTTGCCCTGGGCGAGCTCGGCGGCACCGGCGATCTCGTCGGCCACCGCCGGCGCGGTCACCAGCAGGGGGTTGCCGTGGGCGTCCGTACGGCCGGCGTGGTCGTCGAGGACCACCAGGCCGGCGGCGCCGACGGCGATGTCGGTCTGACCCTCGCGCCAGGCCCGCCCGGCGGTGTCGGTGACCACCACGCCGACGGTGCGCCCGGTGCGCGCGAGCACCTCCTCGCGCAGGTGGCGGGCAGTGGCGTCGGGGTCGACGGGCAGCAGGACGACCCGGCCGGTGGCCACGTTGGAGGCGTCGATCCCGGCCGCGGCGAGGGTCAGCCCGTGGTGGGTGCGCACGATCCGGGTCGGCCCGCGGCGCGCCACCGGTCGTGCGGTCTCGGCGTCCAGGTGCTCCTCGCGGGTCCCGTCGACGACGCGACCCTCCGCCTTGGCCACGGCCTTGCTGGTGACGACCAGGACGTCGCCGTCGGCGAGGTCGAGCCCCGCCTCCTCCAGCACGGTGAGCACCAGGCCGAGCAGGTCGTCACCGGTCGCGACCTCCGGCGTCCCGTCCGGCGCGTGGACCTCCACCGAACCGCCCGGGCTCACCCGCGGGCCGGGGCCGCGGCGGCCAGGTCGAGGGCGGCGCGGGCCATGGCGGCGGTCGCGTCGAGGTCGGTCATCATCAACGGCACCGCGCGGGCGGGGAGCCCGGCAGCCGAGACCCGCTCGGCGTCGGCGGCGTCGGAGGTGTCGACGAGCCAGCCGTCGAGCACGCCGCCGGCGTCGCGGGACCCGTAGTGCAGGCCCACCCCGGCCGCGCTGACCTCGACGCCGACGGCCTGCAGCAGCTGCCGGGCCATGCCGCGTACGTGGGTCCCGCTGATGATCGGGGACAGCCCGACCACGGGGGCCGCGGTCGCGCGGAGGGCGTCACGCACGCCGGGGACGCCGAGGATGGTGCCGACGGACACGACCGGGTTCGAGGGCGGCACGAGCACGACGTCGGCGTCGGCGACCGCCTCCAGCACGCCGGGGGCGGGGGAGGAGTCCTCCAGCCCGACGACGACGACCTGCTCGGCGGGGACGGCTGCGCGCAGCCGGATCCAGTACTCCTGGAAGTGCACGGCCCGCCGCCCGCTCGGTGCCTCGGGGTCGGCGACCACCACGTGGGTCTCGACCCGGTCGTCGGTCATCGGGAGCAGGCGCACGCCCGGCTCCCACCGGCGGCACAGCGCCTCGGTGACGGCCGTGAGCGGGTAGCCGGCCTCGAGCATCTGGGTGCGCACGAGGTGGGTGGCGACGTCGCGGTCGCCGAGCCCGAACCAGGTCGGCTCGACCCCGTAGGCCGCGAGCTCCTCCTTGACTCCCCAGGACTCGTCGCGACGGCCCCAGCCACGCTCGGGATCGATGCCGTCCCCCAAGGTGTACATCACCGTGTCGAGGTCGGGGCAGACCTTCAGGCCGTGGACCCAGAGGTCGTCGGCGGTGTTGGTCACGACGGTGACGTCGGCGTCGGGGAGCAGGTGGAGCAGGCCCTGGAGGAACCGGGCGCCGCCGATTCCGCCCGAGAGCACGGTGATCTTACGCATGTGCCTACTGTGCCGGGTGGGTTCTGCACATAGCAGATCCGGGCTTGACTTCCGTGGCACGACAGGCATGTAATTCCCACAGTGTCGTTCGGGTCCCCACCCTCTCGGCGCAGGGTCGGAACAACACCAGCAGGGTCGAAAGGGCGTGCACCATGAGAGAGCTTTTCCTCCTCGAACCCGAGATCGACACCGAGGGTTGGCAGGAGCGTGCGTTGTGCGCGCAGACGGACCCGGAGGCGTTCTTCCCCGAGAAGGGGGGATCGACCCGCGAGGCCAAGAAGGTGTGCCTCAGCTGTGACGTGCGCACCGAGTGCCTCGAGGCCGCGCTGATGAACGACGAGCGCTTCGGCATCTGGGGCGGTCTGTCCGAGCGTGAGCGCCGCAAGCTGAAGAAGCTGGCGATCTGATCGCACCCAGCCGGCGCCGCGTCCTGTGGCGCCCGGCGGTCCGCCGCGTTTGTACAGTGGTCGACCGTGCCTCCGTCCGCCGTCGCCCCTGAGCCTGCCCCCGGGCCCGCCCCGGCGTCGGTCGCGGTGCTGCTCGTCAGCCACGACGGGCAGCGGTGGCTGCCGACCGTGCTGGACGGGCTCGCGGCCCAGGCCCGGGTCGGACGGGTCGTCGGCGTCGACACCGGCAGCAGGGACGCGAGCGCCTCGCTGGTCGAGGCCGCCCTCGCGCAGGGCCCGCTGCGCGGTGAGGTCGTCCGCGCCGGGTCGGCCATCTCGTTCCCCGACGCGGTACGGACTGGTCTGGACCGCCTGGCCGCCACCGGGGAGCTCCCGGAGTGGATCTGGGTGCTGCACGACGACGCCACCCCGGCCCCCGGCGCGCTCGACGCGCTGCTGGCCGCGGCCTCCGAGCACCCCGAGGCCGACCTGCTCGGGCCGAAGCTGCGGGAGTGGCCCTCGCTTCGCCGCCTGCTCGAGCTGGGGGTCACGATCTCCGGCACCGGGCAGCGCGAGACCGGTCTGGAGCGCGGCGAGTACGACCAGGGGCAGCACGACGAGCTGCGCGAGGTGCTGGCGGTCAACACCGCCGGGATGCTGGTGCGGCGCCGCCTGCTCGAGGAGCTCGGTGGCCTCGACCCCGCGCTCCCGCTCTTCGGCAACGACCTCGACCTCGGCTGGCGCGCGGCCGCGGCCGGGCGGACGACGCTCGTGGTGCCCCAGGCCGTGGTGTTCCACGCCGAGGCCGCCCACCGCGGTGCCCGACGCACGCCGCTGACCGGACGGCACACCCACTACCAGGAGCGCCGCGCCGCGCTCTACACGCTGCTGGTCAACGCCCCGGCCCGACGGCTGCCGCTGATGGTGGTGCGGCTGGTGCTCGGCACGCTGCTGCGGATGGTCGGCCTGGTGCTGGTCCGCGCGGTCGGCGAGGCGCTCGACGACCTCGCGGCGCTGCTCTCGGTGCTCTCCTCCCCGGGGGAGCTGCGGGCGGCGCGCCGCGCCCGCACCGCCGCACGCGGCGGTCGCGCGGCCGACGAGGCGCGGGTCAGCCGGCTGCGGGCGCCGTTCTGGGTGCCGTACCGGCACGGGCTCGACGTCGTCTCCGACCTCGCCTCCGCGCTCACCGACCAGGCCTCGGACGTCGCCGAGCGGCGCCGCGCGGCCAGCGCCGCGCACGACCCGTCGTCGATGGCGAACCGTCGCGCCAAGCCCGAGCCCGAGGACGACGAGGCGCCGGCCGACAACGGGGTGCTGGTGGGGCTGCTGACCAACCCGATCGCGGTCCTGCTGGTGGTCGTGGTCGTCGGGCTGCTGGTCGCCGGGCGCGCCGGCCTCGGCTCGGTCAGCGGCGGCGTGCTCTCGCCGGCCCCGGAGTCTGTCGGTGCCTGGTGGTCGCTGCACACGGGCTCCTGGCTGCCGCTCGGCCAGGGCACCGCGGTGCCCGCTCCGGCGTACGTCCTGCCGCTCGCGCTGCTCGGGACCCTCCTCACGCCGGCCGGCGCGGTGTCGTCCGTGCTGGTGCTGGCCGCGCCGCTGGCGCTGTGGGGCTCCTGGCGCCTCCTGCGGGTGGTCGGACGGCTGGCCAGTCCGCGCGGGGCGTCGCGCTGGCTGCTGCTGGCCGGGTCGACCACCTACGCCCTGGTCCCGCTGGCCAGCGGGGCGTGGGGCGAGGGACGGCTGGGCCCGGTGGTGGCGGCCGTGCTGCTGCCGTGGACCGCGCACGCGTGCCTCGGCTTCGCCGACCCCGACCCGGACCGCCGCTGGCGCGCCGCGTGGCGGTCCGGCCTGCTGCTCGCGCTGACCTGTGCGTTCGCCCCCGTGACGTGGTTCGCCGCACTCCTGCTCGGGGTCGTGGTGCTGGCCCTCGGCGCGGCGCTGGCCCCGGGCGCCGTACGGGAGCGCTCGGCGTGGGGCCCGCCGGCGGTGGCGCTCGGTGTGGTGCCGGTGCTGCTGCTCCCGTGGTGGCTGCCGCTGCTCGTGCACGGCGGCGCGGCCGGGCTCCTGCTCGAGGCCGGGGCCCCGGTGACCGACCCGGCGCTCGCCCCGGACGGCCCGGGCGCGCTGCTCGGGCGGGTCGGCGAGGTCGGCGCGCTCGGTGCCCCCGCGTGGCTGGGCGTCGTCCTGCTGGTCCTCGGCCTGGCGGCGCTGCTGCCACGCCGCAGCCGGGTCGGTGTGCTGGTGTGCTGGCTGGTCGCGGCCGTGGTCGCGGTCACGGCGGCCCTGGTCTCCCTGGTCCCGCTCTCCCTCGACGGCGTGCCCGTCGCCCCCGGGGTCGGCGCCCTCGTCGTGCTCTGGCAGGGCTGCCTGGTCACGGCGGCGGTCCTCGGCGGACAAGGCCTGCTCGAGGGCGGGGCGCTGCAGGCCGGTGCGGGCGAGCGACCCCGCCCGGTCCTCGCCCTGGCGGCGACGGTGGCCGTGGCGGCCCTGGTGGTCCCGCTCGGCGGGATGGTCTGGGCGGTCCTCGACGGCCAGGAGGAGCTGGTCGACGAGCCCGCCGGTGACGTCCCGGCCTACATGCTCCAGAGCGCGGCGACCGGTCCCGAGCACGGGATCCTGGTCGTGCGCGGGTCGGTGCAGGACGGCCTGACCTACGCCGTCGTGCGCGACGACGGCCCCACCGCGGGGGAGGACGAGGTGCTGGCGCTGACGGCCGAGGACGCCGGCGTCACCGGTCGGGTCCAGGCGCTGGTCTCCGCGCCCACGCCGGCCGTCGTCGCCGGCCTCGCGGGTGACGGCGTCGAGTACGTCGTCCTCCCGGCGCCCGTGGACGGCCGCGTGGCCGCCGGGCTCGACGCGACCAGCGGGCTGGCGCAGGCCAGTGCCGGGGACCGCAGCACCCGTGCCTGGCAGGTCGAGCGCGCGCTCGACCCCGACGCCGTCTCCGGCTCCGGCGGCTGGTGGCGCCCGGTCCTGCTCGTGGTCCAGGCGCTGGCCGTGCTGGCCGTGCTGGTGCTCGCGGCGCCGACGACCCGGGAGGCCCGCCGATGAGCCACGCACCCGCGCCGGGCCGGCGTGTGCGCGCCTCGGCCCGACGTCGGCCCGACGTCACGACCGTGCTCGCGCTGGTCGTGCCGCTGCTCACCGTGCTGGCGCTGCTCGCCGTGGACGTCGACCCGGCCGCCCCGGGTGCCGTGCCGCCCGAGCGCACGACCCTGACCCGGTCCACCACGACCTGCCCGGGGCTGGACGCCCCGGTCGTCGTGACCACCACCGGGCAGGCCGGGGGCGAGGTCGAGGTGCGTCGGGGCGAGGACGTCGCCGACGTCGCGGTCGGGCCCGCCGTCCCCGCCACCGCGCCCTCGGCGCCCGCGGCGGCCGCCTCGCTGCCTGCCGAGGTCACCGGCGAGGGCGACCTCGCGCCCGGCCTGGTGGCCGGCCGGTTCCCCGAGGACGGCCAGCCCACGGCGCCGGAGTGCCGCGACCCGCGACCCGACCAGTGGTTCACCGGCGTGGGCGCCTCGCCCCGCCAGCCGTCGGTGCTCGAGCTGACCAACCCCGACGGCGGTCCGGCCGTGGCCGACGTGGTGGTGCACGGTCCGCGCGGCGTCGTCGACGCGCCGTCGCTGCGGGGCGTGGCCGTGCCCGGCCAGGGCGTCGTCCTCGTCGAGCTGGCCGAGGAGGTCCCCCGCCTCGGCGACCTGGCGCTCCACGTCACCACCACCCGCGGACGCGTCGGGGCAGCGGTGCTGGACCGCTTCGACGACCTCGGCGCGGGAGCCTCGGGCTCCGAGTGGGCCGCCTCCCAGGCCGCCCCCGCCACCGACGTCCTGCTGCTCGGCCTGCCCGGTCAGGAGGCGCGGCGTGACCTCGTCGTGGCCAACGCCTCCGACGACGAGGCCCGGGTGGCGGTCTCCGTGCTGACCGCGGACTCCGAGTTCACCCCCGAGGGCTCGCCGGAGCTGGAGGTGGATCCTCAGGGCACCGCCTCGCTGGACCTCGGCGACGTGCTGACCGGTGCGGCGCTCGACGACGTCGTGGGACTCCGCCTGGAGGCGTCGCGCCCGGTGACCGCCGCGCTGCGCACCGTCGTCGAGGGCGACCTCGCCGTCACCCCGGCGGCCGAGGTCCTCGGCCAGGGCGGCACGACCACCGTGCTCCCGGCCGGGGCGACCGAGCTGGTCCTCGCCGGGGCCTCCGGTAGTGGCACGGTCGTCGCCACGCCCCGCGACGCAGAGGGGGAGCCGCTCGGGCCGGAGGAGGGCCTGCGGGCCGACCTGGCGCCCGAGCGGGCCTCGGTGCTCGAGCTGCCCGAGGGCACCCGGCTGCTCGAGGTCCGTCTGCGGGGCGCGGAGGCGGCCGGCTCGGTGGTCGTCCGCGGCGAGGACGGCGGCGGGGGAGCGGCGGTCGTCCGCCTGCACGACCTCGAGACCAGCGCGCTGGTCGGTGCCGTGCGCCCGGCCCTGCCGTGACCGTCGAACGGCCGCAGCGGGACTAGTCGGGCCGGTCTCCGGCGTAGCGGGGGTCCACGTCCTCCGGGGGGAGGCCGAGCAGGACCGCCACCTGCTCGACGAGGACCGCGTGCACCAGCGCCCGGAGGTCCTCGCGGTCCTCGGCCCGGAGCTCGAGGGGCCGGCGGAACAGCACCACCCGGGCCGGGGTCGCGCCGGCGGCGTGGACCAGGGCCGAGAGCGGGACGGGGCTGCCGCCCCAGTCGGCACCCACCTGCGGAGCGTCCTCCACGGCGTACTCGACCAGTCCGAGACGGTCGCGCCAGCGGTCCTCGAGCCCGGTCACCGAGGCCAGCACCATCGCGTCGAAGCGGTCAGCCCGGGTGGGGGTCTCGGGCTGTCCGGGCACCCGCGGGAGGATCGCGGGGCCCCTCATGCCTCGTCCCCGCCGGTCGCGGGTGCGGGGTCGGGGTGCCGGGTCGCTCGCCACGCCGCGAGCCTAGTCGGGGGCCCGGTCACCGCCGGGTACGGTCGCCCACGTGAGCCAGGCCCGTCGATGTTCGCGCACCCCGTGCGGTCGGCGCGCCGTGTCGACCCTGACCTACGTCTACGCGGACCAGACGGCCGTGCTCGGGCCGCTGTCCACCTACGCGGAGCCCCACGCCTACGACCTGTGCGAGCAGCACGGCCAGCGGCTCTCCGCACCGCGGGGCTGGGAGGTCCTGCGGCTGGCCCGCGACACCCTCGACCGGGGGCCGTCGGACGACGACCTGCTCGCCCTGGCCGACGCGGTGCGCGAGGCCGCCCGACCGCTGCCGCCGCGCGTGCCGGAGCCGGCCGTCGAGGGATCGCGGGAGACCGGGCGACGCGGTCACCTGCGGGTGCTGACCAGCGAGTGAGCCCCACCCCGGGGCGCGGCTAGGGTCCTCCCATGTCCTCCACCCTGGACCCCGCGAACCTGGCCGCCGTGTTCAAGGCCTACGACGTCCGGGGCACCGTGCCCGACCAGCTCGACGAGAAGCTCGCCCGTGCCGTCGGCCGGGCGTTCGTCCACGTCGTCGGCGAGTCCCACGTGGTGGTCGGCCACGACATGCGCCCCACCTCGCCCGGCATGGCGGGTGCGTTCGCCGCCGGTGCGGCCGAGGCCGGTGCCGACGTGACGATGATCGGACTGGCCTCGACCGACCAGCTCTACTTCGCCTCGGGCCACCTCGGCGTCGCCGGGGCCATGTTCACCGCCAGCCACAACCCGGCCGCCTACAACGGGATCAAGATGTGCCGGGCCGCGGCCGTGCCGCTGGGCGGCGACACTGGGCTGACCGCGGTCCGCGACCTCGCGGCGGCCGGCGGCGGGGAGCCGGCGGAGGTCGCCGGCTCGATCTCCTCCCACGACGTGCTCGAGGCGTACGCGGCGCACCTGCTGGCCCTCGCCCCGGTGCAGGGCCGACGACTCAAGGTCGTCGTCGACGCCGGGAACGGGATGGCCGGGCACACCGCGCCGGCGGTCTTCGACCGGCTCGGCACGGACCGGGTCGAGGTCGTGCCGCTGTTCTTCGAGCTCGACGGCAGCTTCCCGAACCACGAGGCCAACCCGATCGACCCCGACAACCTGCGCGACCTCCAGGCCGCGGTCCTGGCCGAGGGCGCCGACGTCGGGCTGGCCTTCGACGGCGACGCCGACCGCTGCTTCCTGGTCGACGAGCGCGGCGCGCTCGTGCCGCCCTCGACGCTGACCGCGCTGATCGCCGAGCGCGAGCTGGCCCGCCACCCCGGCTCGACGGTGATCCACAACCTGATCACCAGCCGGGCCGTGCCCGAGCTGGTCACCGAGCTCGGCGGCGTCCCGGTGCGGACCCGGGTCGGCCACTCGTTCATCAAGGCGACCATGGCCGAGACCGACGCCGTCTTCGGCGGGGAGCACAGCGGGCACTTCTACTTCCGTGACTTCTGGCGTGCCGACTCGGGCATGCTCGCGGCGCTCCACGCCCTCGCCGCCCTGGCCGAGGACGGCGGCACCCTGTCGGCGCTGCTGGCGCCGTACGAGCGTTACTGCCTGAGCGGCGAGGTCAACTCGACCGTGCAGGACGCGCCCGCCGTGGTCGCGGCGATCGAGGACGACTGGGGCGCCCGGCCCGGGGCCAGCACCGACCACCTGGACGGGCTGACCGTCAGCCACGAGGACTGGACGTTCAACGTCCGCTCCTCCAACACCGAGCCGCTGCTGCGGCTCAACGCCGAGGGGAAGGACGAGGAGACGATGGCACGCGTGCGCGACGAGGTCCTGTCGACGATCAGGGGGGCGGCATGAGCACCGACGGCCCGACGACCGACCCGACCACCGACCCGACGACCGACCCGACGACCGACCCGGTGCTGGACCCGGTGCTGCTCGACGTCGTGGTCTGCCCCGACTGCCGCTCCGCCCTGGCGGTGGGCACCCCGCCGGACGGGACGGGCCAGGAGCTGGTCTGCCAGGGCTGCGGTCTCGCCTACCCGGTGCGGGACGGCATCCCGGTGCTGCTGGTCGACGAGGCCGTGCGACGGTGACCCGGCCGACAGTGACGCGGCGGTGAGCCGGCGGTGACCTGGTTCGACGAGTCCCGGCTGGAGGACGAGGCCGCCCTGGCGTCGGTCGACCAGCGGCTGCGGTTCCTCGCCGGGTCCGGTGCCCGGGTGCGTCGCGACGCCGGCGAGGCGGCGGTTGCCTTGGCCGGGGAGGCCGCGGGCGCGCTGCGTGCCGCGGAGAGCCGACCACGGGCGCTGATCGCGGCCGGTCCCGACTCCCGACTGCTGCGGGCCGTGCTCGAGCCGGCCTGCCCGGTGCCGTTCGTCGCGTGGCCGTACCCGGTGCTGCCGGGCTGGGCCGGGGCCCTCGACCTCGTGGTCGTGCTCGCCCCCGAGGGCTCGGACCCCGGGGCGGCCTCCGCGGTCGCGGAGGCCGTGCGACGCGGCTGCCAGGTCGTCGTCGCGGGCCCGCCGGGCTCGATGGTGGTGGAGCACGCCGCCGGCAGGGACAGCGCCGTGCTTCCGTGCACCACCCGGGACCAGCTGGCGGCGGCCGTGGTGGTCCTCGACCTCCTCCACCGCGTCGGTCTGGGACCGCAGGCCGACCCCGAGACGGTGGCCGGCGCGCTCGACGACGTCGCCCGGTCGGCCTCGCCGCACCGCGACCTGACGGTGAACCCGGCCAAGGCGCTGGCCATCGCCCTGGCCGACACCGTGCCGCTGCTCTGGGGCGGGTCCGTGCTCGCCCAGCGGGCGGCACGCCGGGTGGCCGAGTCGATGCGGCGCACGAGCGGTCGCGCGGCCCTGGCCGGTGACGTCGACACGCTGTGGCCCGTGCTCGACGCAGCCCGCCCGCGCGACCTCTTCGACGACCCCGTCGCCGACGGCGCGGGCCCGCCGCAGCCGGCCCTGCTGCTGCTCGACGACGGCGCCGAGGACCCGGTCTCGCGCGAGCAGCGCGCCCGCCTGGTCGGGCTTGCCGACGAGCGGCGGCTGCGGGTGGAGGTGCTCGGGTCCGAGGCGACCGGAGAGGTGGCCCGCTACGCGTCCCTGCTGCTCTCGGGCACCTACGCCAGCGAGTACCTCGCGCTCGGCCTCGTCGACGGGTGACCTCCGCCACCGGGGGCCGACCGGGCGGGCAGGGGAAAATGGGTGGTCGTGAGGATTCTGTGGAAGCGCGGCGGCCGTCCTAATCTCGAAGTCCGCCGTCCGTCACCCGTCCCGACGCCTTGAGCGTGGACTAAGGAGCACATCCCGTGGATTACAAGGTCGCCGACCTCTCCCTGGCCGACTACGGTCGCACCGAGATCACCCTCGCCGAGCACGAGATGCCCGGCCTCGTCGCGATGCGCGAGCGCTACGGCAAGGACAAGCCGCTGCGCGGCGCCCGCGTCGCCGGCTCGCTGCACATGACGATCCAGACCGCCGTCCTGATCGAGACCCTGGTCGACCTGGGCGCCGAGGTCCGCTGGGCCTCCTGCAACATCTTCTCCACCCAGGACCACGCCGCCGCCGCGGTGGTCGTCGGTCGTGACGGCACGCCCGAGGACCCCCAGGGCGTCCCGGTCTTCGCCTGGAAGGGCGAGAGCCTGCAGGAGTACTGGTGGTGCACCCAGCAGATCCTGGACTGGGGCGTCGTCGACGGCGAGAACGTCTTCGCCAACATGATCCTCGACGACGGCGGCGACGCCACGATGCTGGTCCACCTCGGCGTCGAGGCCGAGAAGAAGGGCGAGGCGCCCGCGCTCGACTCCGCCAAGAGCGCCGAGCAGCGGATCGTCTTCGAGGTGCTCCAGGCCAGCCTCGCCGCGACCAAGGACCGCTGGACCCAGGTCGCCGCCGAGATCCGCGGCGTCACCGAGGAGACCACCACCGGCGTGCACCGTCTCTACGAGATGATGCGCGAGGGTTCGCTGCTCTTCCCCGCGATCAACGTCAACGACTCGGTCACCAAGTCGAAGTTCGACAACAAGTACGGCTGCCGCCACTCGCTCATCGACGGCATCAACCGGGCGACCGACGTCCTGATCGGCGGGAAGGTCGCCGTCGTCTGCGGCTACGGCGACGTCGGCAAGGGCAGCGCGGAGTCGCTGCGTGGCCAGGGCGCCCGCGTCGTGGTCACCGAGATCGACCCGATCTGCGCCCTGCAGGCCGCGATGGACGGCTACCAGGTCACCACGCTCGACGACATCATCGGCCAGGCCGACATCATCGTCACCGCCACCGGCAACCGCGACGTGGTCACGGTCGAGCAGATGAAGCAGATGAAGCACCAGGCGATCATCGCCAACATCGGCCACTTCGACAACGAGATCGACATGGCCGGCCTCGAGGCCGACGGCGTCGCCTCGCGCAAGACCGTCAAGCCGCAGGTCGACGTCTGGACCTTCCCGGAGACGCAGAAGTCGGTCATCGTGCTGTCCGAGGGCCGCCTGATGAACCTGGGCAACGCCACCGGTCACCCCTCGTTCGTGATGTCGAACTCCTTCACCAACCAGGTCCTGGCGCAGATCGAGATCTTCACCAAGCCGCAGGACTACCCCGTCGGCGTCTACGTGCTGCCCAAGCACCTCGACGAGGAGGTCGCCCGCCTGCACCTCGGTGCGCTCGGGGTCAAGCTGACCACGCTCAGCGACGACCAGGCCGCCTACCTCGGCATCCCGACCTCCGGGCCGTACAAGTCCGACGAGTACCGCTACTGAGGCAGACCCCGGACGGTCGTCGGCCGTCCACAGCCCGGCCCCCGACCCTCCTCGTCCACCGGACGCAGGCGGGGCCGGGGGCCGTCGCTGTGCCGGTGGGGCAAGATGGCCCCATGAGCGCCTCCGCCGACGTCGACCTCCCCGGTGGCGCCGCAGCCCCCGCGCGGGGTCGCGTCCTGGTCGTCGACGACGATGCCGCCCTGGCCGAGATGCTGACCATCGTGCTGCGCCAGGAAGGCTTCGACAGCCGGATGTGCACCCGCGGCGACCTGGCGATGGCAGAGTTCCGTGACTACCGCCCCGACGTCGTCCTGCTGGACCTGATGCTGCCGGGCCGTGACGGCATCGACGTGTGCAAGGAGATCCGCGCCGAGTCCGGGGTGCCGATCGTGATGCTGACGGCGAAGGGCGACACCGTCGACGTGGTGGTGGGGCTGGAGTCCGGCGCCGACGACTACGTCGTCAAGCCGTTCAAGCCCAAGGAGCTCGTCGCGCGGATCCGGGCGCGGGTGCGTCGCGTGGACGGCCCGACCTCCGAGGCGCTGACCATCGGCGACCTCGCCATCGACGTCGCCGGCCACGTCGTCACCCGCGACGGGGCCCCGATCAGCCTCACGCCCCTGGAGTTCGACCTGCTGGTCTGCCTGGCCCGCAAGCCGTGGCAGGTCTTCAGCCGCGAGGTCCTCCTGGAGCAGGTGTGGGGCTACCGCCACGCCGCCGACACCCGCCTGGTCAACGTGCACGTCCAGCGCCTGCGCTCGAAGGTCGAGCACGACCCGGAGCACCCGGAGGTCGTGCTGACCGTGCGCGGGGTCGGTTACAAGGCCGGCGGCTGAGGTGCCACCGGCGCTCCCGACCGGTACCACCGCCGGGCTGCGCCGCTGGCTGACCTTCTGGCGGCGCTCGATCCAGGCCCGGGTGGTGGTCGAGACCCTGCTGCTCTCCGCGGTCGTGGTGGGCGTGGTGGGGTGGCTGCTGCTCCAGCAGACCCGCGACGGGCTGCTCGACAACCGCGTCGACGTGGTCGTGGCCGAGGCCGGCGACGAGACCACCGAGGCCGAGGCGCGCCTGGGCGCGGCCAGCGGGACCGAGAACAACTCCGTGCGCCAGCAGCGCGAGCTCGCCGACCAGCTGATCGCGCGCGGGGACACCCGTGGGTTCGCGGTCGTCCTCGCCGGGCCCGTCGGGGGGCCCGACCTGACCGACGGCGGCGCCGAGTACAGCCCCGCGCTCGAGCTGGACAGCGTCCCGGCCTCCCTGCAGGAGCACTTCTCCACCGTCGCCGCGACGGCCTGGACCTACACCTCGATCCGGACGACCGACGAGGAGGGCGTGGCCACCACACGACCGGGCGTGGTGGTCGGCTCCCAGGTCAGGCTGCCCGCCGACGGCAACACCTACACGGTGTACTACCTGTTCCCCCTCGCCGAGCAGAGCGAGACCCTGGCCCTGGTCACCCGGGCGATGCTCACGGCCGGGCTGCTGCTGATGGTGCTGGTCGCCGGGGTCACCCTGCTGGTGACCCGGCAGGTGGTGACGCCGGTACGCCTGGCCCGCCAGGTCGCCGAGCGGCTCGCGGCCGGGCAGCTGCAGGAACGGCTGCGCGTGCGGGGCGAGGACGACATCGCCCGGCTGGCGACCTCGTTCAACCAGATGGCCAGCAACCTGCAGCGCCAGATCCGCCAGCTCGAGGAGCTCAGCCGGGTGCAGCGCCGGTTCGTGGCCGACGTGTCGCACGAGCTGCGGACGCCGCTGACCACCGTCCGGATGGCCGGGGACCTCCTCCACGACGCGCGGGGGTCCTTCGAGCCGACCACCGCCCGCGCCGCCGAGCTGCTGCAGACCGAGCTGGACCGCTTCGAGACGCTGCTTGTCGACCTGCTCGAGATCAGCCGGTTCGACGCCGGTGCGGCGGTGCTCGACACCGAGGACGTCGACCTGGTCGAGGCCGCGGAGCGGGTGGTCGAGTCGACCCGCGCCCTGGCCGAGCAGCGCGGGGTGCGGGTCGAGGTGCTCCCGGCCGACGGGCACTGCGTCGCCCAGGCGGACGTGCGCCGGGTCGAGCGGGTGCTGCGCAACCTGGTCTCGAACGCCATCGACCACGCCGACGCCACGCGCCCCGGCGCCGGGGTCGAGATCCGGGTGGCCGCCGACGCCGACGGGGCGGCGGTCACGGTGCGCGACCACGGCGTCGGCCTGGCGCCGGGGGAGGCCGCGATGGTCTTCAACCGGTTCTGGCGCGCCGACCCGGCACGGGCCCGCACCAGCGGGGGGACCGGCCTCGGGCTCTCCATCGCCCTCGAGGACGCGCACCTGCACGGCGGGTGGCTCCAGGCCTGGGGGCGCCCGGGCCAGGGTGCCCAGTTCCGGCTCACGCTCCCGCGCCGCGTCGGGGCCGCCCTCCGGCACAGCCCGCTGCCCCTCGCGCCGGTGGACGCCGAGCCCACCGCCGACGACGCGCCGCTGGCAGGGGCGTCGTCGTGAACGGGCCGGTGATCAGCCCCGGGACCGGCCGCGGGCCCCGGCGCTCCCGTCCGCCGGCCCGGCGGGTGGCGGTGGTGGCCGCGGTGCTGCTGGTGCTCGGCCTCGCAGCCGGCTGCATGCAGATGCCGGCCAGCGGGCCCGTCGTGGAGACCGACACCGCCTCCGGGAGCGACGACGGCCGCGCGACCGCGATCGACCCCCTGCCCCCGCAGCCCGGGGCCTCGGCGATCCAGGTGGCCCAGGGTTTCCTGGAGGCGATGACCGCCACCCCGATCCGCAGCAGCGTCGCCCAGCAGTACCTCGCCGAGGATGCGCGCACCAGCTGGGACCCGGACGCCTCGACGATCATCTACACCGACTCGATGGCACCGGTGAGCGTCCCTGGCGGCGCCGAGGTCGCCCTCACCTCCGCCGAGCGCCTCGATGACCGGGGCGCGTGGGTGGGGGACCTCGGCCCGAAGGCCTCGACCCTGCGGCTGCGGATGGTGATGGAGGACGGGGAGTTCCGGATCGCCGACCCGCCCGACGCGCTGGTCGTCCCGGCCTCCTGGTTCGAGCAGCGCTTCCGCAGCGTCTCGCTCTACTTCTTCGACCGCACCGGTCAGGTGCTGGTGCCCGAGTCCGTCTTCGTGCCCCGCGGCGAGCAGCTGGCCAGCAACCTGGTCAACGGCCTCCTGGCCGGCCCGGCGGGCGCCGCGCGGCTCGCAACCCGGTCCTTCCTGCCCGACGGGCTCGGACTCGGGCTGTCGGTGCCGATCGACGACGACGGGGTCGCCGACGTCGAGCTGACCGGGGACGCGCCCGTGCGCTCGGCCGACGCCAACGCGCTGATGCTGGCCCAGCTGGCCTGGACGATGCGCCAGGACAGCTCGATCCGGGCGATCCGGGTCAGCATCGGCGGGGTCACGGTGCCGCTGCCGGGCGACGTGCCGGCCTACTCCGTGGAGGGGGGCGCCCCCTACGACCCGACCGGCTACCAGAGCAGCGGCCTGCTCTACGGCCTCGACCAGGACGGACTGCTCGTCTCCGGGTCGCCCAACGACCTGGAGCGGGTGTCCGGCCCGTTGGGCCAGGAGGTCTTCGGCGTGCGCTCGGTGGCCGTGGACCTCGCGGGCACGACGGCGGCCGCGGTCGGCGACGACGGCACCTCGGTGCTCCAGGCGCCGGTCCGCGAGGGGGAGGACCAGGGACAGGTGGAGGAGGTGGTCAGCGGCGCCACCGACCTGCTGACGCCGGGCTGGGACGTCGCCGGACGGCTGTGGCTGGTGGACCGGACCGCCGACGGGGCGCGGGTGCTGCACCTCGACGAGGTCGGGTCCGGGCAGCCGCGCGAGGTGCGGGTGCCCGGGGTCACCGGTCGCGACGTCGTGGACGTCCTGGTCTCGCGCGACGCCACCCGGCTGGTCGCCGTGGTCCGCGGGGCGCGGTCCGACCGGCTGCACACCGCACGGATCCTGGTGACCGACCAGGGCCGGGTCCGCGGCGCGGTCGCCGACACCCGGATCGTCTCCGAGGACGGGGGGCGGCTGCGCGTGCGCGACCTCGCGTGGACGTCCCCGACCACGGCCTCGCTGCTGAGCACGGTGCGCGACGACCTGGTCGAGGTGCGCACCGTCACCGTCGACGGGGCACCCAGCAGTCTGTCGACGCTGTCGACGACGGTCCGCGGGCCCGTCCGCGGGCTCGCCGGCAGCCCGGTGGTCGACCAGCCGACCTACGCCGTGGGCAGCGCGCGCCTGGTCGACGTCAGCTCCGGCGGCGAGGTCGCGCTGGCCGAGGTCGTCCTGCGCTCCCTCGGCTACGCCGGCTGACCCCGTCGTGCACCCCGCCGTCCTCGACGCCGCCCTCGACCTGGTGGCCGGCTCGACCTGCGTCGGCTGCGCGGCCCCCGGCCGGCCGTGGTGCCGGCGGTGCGCCGCCGCCCCGGACCCGCACCCGTGGTGCTGCTGGCCGGACCCGTCACCGGGAGGGCTGGTGCCGCCGTGGGCGGCCACGCCGTACGCCGGTGCCGTGCGGGACGCCGTCCTCGCCCACAAGGAGCGACGCGTGCTGGCGCTGGCCGCGCCGCTCGGCGGGTGGCTGGCCCTGGCCGTCGCCGCTGCCCTGGAGAAGGGACCGGCGCCGGGGGGACCCGGCCCGGTTCCGGTCGTCCTCGTCCCCGTGCCGTCGCGGCGCGCCGGTGTCCGGGCGCGCGGCCATGACGCCACCGCGCGGATGACCCGGGCGGCCGCGACCGGGTTGCGCCCGGTCGTCGGCGCGCCGGTCGTCGTCGCCCCGTTGCTGCGCCTGCGCGCCGGCGTGCTGGACCAGTCCGGTCTCACCGCGTCGGCCCGGGCCGCGAACCTCGCCGGCTCGATGGCCTGCGACGCCCGCCGCCTCGCGCGCCTCGCGCGCCGGGTGGGGCGGGCCCGGGTCGTGGTCTGTGACGACGTCGTGACCACCGGCGCCACGGTCCGGGAGGCGCAGCGCGCGCTCGAGGCGAGCGGGGTGCCGGTGCTCGCGGTAGCGGCGGTCGCGGCGACGACGCTGCGACGACGCTGCGACGAATTGGGCCCTCCGACCTTTCGTCCGCCCCGGCCACCCACTAACGTCTCGTCATGGAGTCCGCCCGGGTCCGTGGTTGCGCCGACATCGCGCCCACCAGGGCGCGAGCACGGCAAGCCGATGCCAGTCGCAGGCGAAACGGTCCACGTAAGTCCCGCCGGGGCGTGCCCCGACCGGGACGATCACGGTGCGGCTTAGAGGTAAGTCCTGCCCCGTGCCACCGGTCAGACACCGGTGTCCGCGGGAGACGGCCAGTAGTGGCGCCAGAGATGGCAGACGAGCCGCGAACGCTGCCGCAGGCGGTTGTGGGGTCGAAGACCAGGTCGGCCGGGCGGGCTCCTCCGCACCACCGGAAGCACACGTCACACCCCACCCGGTCGGTGCCCCCGCCGACCGGTGTCCTACGAGTGCAGGAGGTCCCCATGGAGGTCGTCGTCACCGGACGCCACTGCGAGCTGAGCGATCGGTTCCGCAGCCACGCCGAGGAGAAGCTGGCCCGTCTCGAGAAGCACGACCATCGCATCATCCGGGTGCACGTGGAGGTCGACTGCGAGGCCAACCCCCGCCAGCACGACCGCAGCACCCACGTCGAGCTCACCGCCTTCTCCAAGGGCCCGGTGATCCGGGCGGAGGCGGCCGCGGACCACGAGATGGGCGCCCTGGACCTCGCGATGGACAAGATGGCCGAGCAGATGCGGCGTGCCTCGGACCGGCGCCGCGTGCACCGCGGGCGTCGGACGCCGGTCTCGGTCGGCCAGGCGCTGGCCGACGTCCCGATCGACAGCGACCTGCTCACCGGCACCGAGGACGAGACCGCCGAGGACCCGGCGCGCGAGCACCGGGTCGGCCCGATCGAGGTCACCGGCGACGGTCCCCTCGTGGTCCGCGAGAAGTCGCACCCGGCGACCCCGATGACGTTGGACCAGGCGCTCTACGAGATGGAGCTGGTGGGGCACGACTTCTACCTGTTCGTCGACAAGGAGTCCGAGCGTCCCGCGGTGGTCTACCGGCGCAAGGGCTACGACTACGGAGTGATCGCGCTCGACCTCGTCGAGGAGTAGCCGCACGCACCCACGACGGGGCGTGGCCGGGACGGCCACGCCCCGTCGTCGTGCGATGATGCCGACGTGGCCGCCCCCAGCTCGCCTGCCTCCGCCGCGCCGGAGCCCGTCCGCGTGATCGTGGTCGACGACCAGGAGCTCTTCCGCCGCGGGCTGACCATGCTGCTCGCCGTCGAGGACGGCCTCGAGGTCGTCGGCGAGGCCGGCGACGGCGACCAGGGCATCGCGTTGGCGGTGAGCACCGCTCCCGACGTGGTGCTGCTCGACGTGCGGATGCCGCGCCGCTCGGGGATCGAGGCCTGCCTGGCCATCAAGGAGTCCGTGCCGGCCACCAAGATCATCATGCTGACGGTCTCCGACGAGGAGAGCGACCTCTACGAGGCGGTCAAGAGCGGGGCGTCGGGCTACCTGCTGAAGGACTCCTCCATCGAGGAGGTGGCCCAGGCCGTCCGGGTCGTCGTCGAGGGCCAGTCGCTGATCAGCCCGTCCATGGCGGTCAAGCTGATCGACGAGTTCAAGCAGATGTCGCGCCCCGAGCGGCGCACCGCGGCGAACCTGCGGCTGACCGACCGCGAGATGGACGTGCTCCGCCTGGTGGCGCTCGGGCTGAACAACCGCGAGGTGGCGCGCCGGCTGACGATCAGCGAGAACACCGTGAAGAACCACGTGCGCAACATCCTCGAGAAGCTCCAGCTCCACTCCCGGATGGAGGCCGTCATGTACGCCTTCAAGGAGAAGCTGCTCGAGCTGCCCAGCTGACCCGTGCTCTCGCTCTCGACCGCCCAGGCGCGCCGGGTGGCGCTGGCCGCCCAGGGCTTCTGCGACCCGGACCACGCCGCGCCCACGATGCGCACGCTGGACCGCGCGGTCGCCCGGACCGGCGTCCTGCAGGTCGACTCGGTCAACGTGCTGGCGCGGGCGCACTACATGCCGCTCTACGCGAGGATGGGGCCGTACGACCCCGCCCTCCTCGGCCGCGCCGCCGAGCGGTCGCCACGGCACCTGGTCGAGTACTGGGCGCACGTCCAGGCGCTGATGCCGGTCGGGCTGTGGCCGGCGATGGCGCACCGTCGTGACCACTACCGTGCGCGGCGCGGGAAGTGGACGGTGCTCGAGGAGGGCACCGGGCTGGAGCGTGCCCTGCTCGCCGAGATCGCCGACCGCGGGGCCTCGACGGCCCGCGAGCTCGACGACGGGCTGCCCCGGAGCCGGGAGCACTGGGGCTGGAACTGGTCGCGGGCCCGCCAGGTCCTGGACTACCTCTACCTGGTCGGGGACCTCGCGATCGCCGGGCGCACCGGCTCGTTCGAGGTGCTCTACAACCTCCCGGAGCGGGTGCTGCCGCGGGCGGTGCTGGAGGCGTCCACGCCGTCGGTCGCCGACCAGCACCTCGAGCTGGTGCGGCGCGCGGCCCGCTCGCACGGCGTCGCCACGCTGCCGTGCCTGCGCGACTACTACCGCCTGCCGCGGCTGGACCAGGTGCGCCCGGCGGTCGAGGTCCTGGTCGAGACCGGCGAGCTCGAGCCGGTGCGGATCGAGGGCTGGGACCGCCCGGCCTGGCTGCACCGCGACGCCCGCCGCGCCCGCCGGGTGAGCGCACGGACGCTGCTCAGCCCGTTCGACCCGGTGGTGTGGGAGCGCGAGCGCGCCGAGCGGCTGTTCGGCTTCCACTACCGGATCGAGATCTACGTGCCGGCCGCCGAGCGGCGCTTCGGCTACTACGTGCTGCCGTTCCTGCTCGGCGACGAGATCGTGGCCCGGGTGGACCTCAAGGCCGACCGGGCCGCCGGGGTGCTGCGGGTGCCCGGGGCCTTTGCCGAGGAGGACGCGCCGGCCGGCACGGCCGAGGAGCTGGCCGCCGAGCTGGTCCGCCTGGCCGGGTGGCTGGGGCTGGCCGAGGTCCGGGTGGGGGAGCGCGGTGACCTGGCCGCGCCGCTGTCCGGTGCGCTGGCCGCGGGTTGGGGTGGCGCTCGCACCCCTGGGTAGCATGGGAAGGCCGACGCGCGACGTCGTCGGCCCCCGATCCAAGGAGTCGCAGCACCGTGCCCGTCATCATCGACAAGCTGCTCCGCCTCGGCGAGGGCAAGATCGTGCGCCGCCTCGAGACCGTGGCCGCCGCCGTCAACGCCATCGAGGACGACTTCGTCGCGATGAGCGACGCCGAGCTGCAAGGCATGACCGACGAGCTGCGCGCGCGCTACGCGGACGGCGAGAGCCTCGACGACCTGATGCCCGAGGCCTTCGCGACCGTGCGCGAGGCCGCCCGGCGCGTCCTGGGCCAGCGGCACTTCGACGTGCAGGTGATGGGCGGGGCCGCGCTGCACCTGGGCAACATCGCCGAGATGAAGACCGGCGAGGGCAAGACGCTGGTCTCCACGTTGCCTGCCTACCTCAACGCGCTGACCGGTGAGGGCGTCCACGTGGTCACCGTCAACGACTACCTGGCCAAGTTCCAGTCCGAGATGATGGGCCGTGTCCACCACTTCCTGGGGCTGTCCGTCGGCGTGATCCTGCCGTCGATGCGGCCGGCCGAGCGGCGCGAGGCGTACGCCTGCGACATCACCTACGGCACCAACAACGAGCTGGGCTTCGACTACCTGCGCGACAACATGGCCGGTTCCCTGGAGGAGTGCGTCCAGCGTGGTCACCACTTCGCCGTGGTGGACGAGGTCGACTCGATCCTCATCGACGAGGCGCGGACGCCGCTGATCATCTCCGGTCCCACCCAGGACGAGGTGAAGTGGTACGGCGAGTTCGCCAAGATCGTCGCCAAGCTCGACCGCGACACCGACTACGAGGTCGACGAGAAGAAGCGCACCATCTCGGTGCTGGGGCCCGGCATCACCAAGGTCGAGGACCACCTGGGCATCGAGAACCTCTACGAGTCGGCCAACACGCCGCTGATCTCCTTCCTGAACAACGGGATCAAGGCCAAGGAGCTGTTCCGCAACGACAAGGAGTACGTCGTCATCGACGGCGAGGTGCTCATCGTCGACGAGCACACCGGCCGGATGCTCGCCGGTCGCCGCTACAACGACGGTCTGCACCAGGCGATCGAGGCCAAGGAGGGCGTCCGGGTCCGCGAGGAGTACCAGACGCTGGCCACGGTCACCCTGCAGAACTTCTTCCGCCTCTACTCCACGCTGTCCGGGATGACCGGCACGGCGATGACCGAGGCCAGCGAGTTCGACAAGACCTACGGCCTGGGTGTCGTGCCGATCCCGACCAACCGCCCGATGCGACGCGACGACCAGGCCGACCTCGTCTACCGCACCGAGGCCGCGAAGTACGAGGCCGTGGCCGACGACATCGAGGAGCGCAACCGCGAGGGCCAGCCGGTCCTGGTGGGCACCGTCTCGGTCGAGAAGTCCGAGCTCCTGTCGCGGCTGCTGACCCAGCGCGGCATCGCCCACAACGTGCTGAACGCCAAGGTGCACGCCGACGAGGCCAAGATCGTGGCCCAGGCCGGGCACCGCGGCGCGGTCACCGTGGCGACCAACATGGCCGGTCGCGGGACCGACATCATGCTCGGCGGGTCTGTGGAGTTCCTCGCCGACGAGGAGCTGCGCCGTCGTGGCCTCGAGCCGCTCGGCGACACCGCCGACGACTACGAGGCCGCCTGGCCCGAGACCCTGGAACGCCTCAAGACCCAGGTCGCGGCCGAGCACGACCAGGTACGCGAGTTCGGCGGCCTCTACGTCGTCGGCACCGAGCGCCACGAGTCCCGGCGCATCGACAACCAGCTGCGCGGGCGGTCCGGCCGGCAGGGCGACCCCGGTGAGTCGCGGTTCTACCTGTCCCTCGAGGACGAGCTGATGCGGCTGTTCAAGTCCGAGTGGGTCGACCGCGTGCTCACCATGATGAAGATCCCCGACGACGTGCCGATCGAGAACAAGCGCGTCACCAGCGCGATCGCCAACGCGCAGGGCCAGGTCGAGTCGCAGAACTTCGAGTCCCGCAAGAACGTCCTCAAGTACGACGACGTGATGGACCGCCAGCGCCGGGTCATCTACACCGAGCGCCGCGAGGTCCTCGAGGGTGCCGACCTGCAGGAGCAGGTCAGCGGGTTCCTCGACGACGTCGTCGAGGGCACCGTGCGCGGCTCGGCCCAGCAGTTCTCCGAGGAGTGGGACCTCGAGCAGCTGTGGACCGACCTGAACCAGATCTGGCCGGTGGGTGTGAGCATCGCCGAGATCGAGCAGCGGGCCGGCAGCCGGGCCGACCTCGACGTCGACGAGGTGGTCGCCCTGCTCAAGGCCGACGCCCACGCGGCCTACGACGCCCGCACCGCCGAGGTCGGCGACGAGGTGATGCGCGAGCTCGAGCGTCGGGTGCTGCTGTCGGTGCTCGACCGCAAGTGGCGCGAGCACCTCTACGAGATGGACTACCTGCGCGAGGGCATCTACCTGCGGGCCTACTCGCAGCGCGACCCGTTGATCGAGTACCAGCGCGAGGGCTACGACATGTTCACCGCGATGATGGACGGCATCAAGGAGGAGGCCGTCGGCTTCCTGTTCAACCTCGAGGTCACCGTCGAGGAGGAGCCCGA
>JBBSKO010000002.1:0-35140 GCA_038256225.1 Propionibacteriales bacterium
CTTGGTGCTGGGGACGGACGATGCTGGACCTTGCCGACGAGGACCGGGGAAGCCTGCAGCTGACAACCGTGACCCTCAGGTGGAGGGTTATAGTTATGTCAACCTCGTCGTGGTGAAGAACCTAGGCAGGACGCCGACCCGACCTGCGCAGACACGCCGCCGTGTCGACATATTTCTTTCCCCGCGTTCGGCGGGTGCTGTCGGAACATCGCCATTGCGTGGTTCCTGCTGATCCGTCGCCCGGAGAACGGTCGGAACCGCGCCATTGCGCCCGTACGACAGGTCGGTCCGCCGCGCCTGGCCGACACGCTCGCGTCCGGCGGCCGGACGGCAGGAACTGTCACAACGTCGCCATTGCGTGGTTCCTGCTGACCCGTCGGTCGGAAGCTGGCTGCACCCGCGCAATTGCGCCAGTACGACCGTCGCTGCGCGCGCGTTCGACCGGTCGAGGGTCAGCCGCGGGTGGTGGGCAGGCCGGGGACGCTGACGTCGTACTCCGCGGCCCCGCCCTCTCGCAGCAGGGCGGCGAGCACGGCGGCCTTCTGCTCCGACTGCGCGGCGCTCCCCCACCGCACGAGAGCGCCGGCGCGCAGCTCCAGGGTGATCTGGTCCACGGTCTCGACCTCGAGGTGGTCGACGGCCGCGGCGAGGTCGTCGGGCATCGCCCCGACCACGCCGGCGGCCTCGGCCAGCGCCTCGGGCCCGACCTCGCGCGAGGTCTCGACCCGCGGCAGCCCGGAGTCGGGTCCGACCGGGGTGAGCACGGTGCCGTCCTCGTCGAGGCCGCGCACCTCCTGGCCGACCGCGACCGCGGCGACCGGCTCCCGCTCGACGACGTCGATCACGAGGGTGTCGGGCCAGGACCGGGTCACCTCGACCTCGCGGACCAGGGCCAGGCTGCCGACGCGCAGGCGTACGGACTCGAGGTCGGCGGTGGCCAACGGGCCACCGGTCGGCACGGCCGCGGCCTCGGTGACCTGGGCGGCCGAGAGGGTCTGCTCGCCGCGGACCTCGACGTCGGACACCGCGAGCCAGGAGGAGAAGTAGACGGCGTGGACCGCACCCGCGACCAGCGCGGCGACCACCAGGAACGCGAGCACCAGGCGCCACACGCGCCAGCGACGACGCCACTGCCGGCGGGCGAAGCGGCGCCGGCTTCGCTCGACCTGGCGGGCGCGACGCGCCTGCTCGGGCGAGGGGACGACGGCCCGGGCGGTGGTCTGCGTGCGGTCGCTGACGTCGGTCACCGTGCGTCCTCCCCGAGCTGCGCGAGCACCTGTGGCCCGAGCCTGGTGACGTCGCCGGCGCCGAGGGTCAGCACCAGGTCGCCCGGGCGTGCGGCGGCCACGACGGCGGCCACCGCCGCACCGTGGTCGGGCTCGAAGTGCACGAGGTCGGACCGCAGCGGCACCGCGTCGGCGACCAGGGCTCCGGTCACGGCGGGGTCGGCGTCCTCGCGGGCGAGGTAGACGTCGAGGACGACCACCTCGTCGGCCGCGCCGAGCGCCGCGCCCATGGCGGCACCCAGCAGCCGGGTGCGCGAGACCAGGTGGGGCTGGAAGACGACGAGCAGGCGGCCGCTGCCGGCCACGGCGCGGGCGGCCTCGAGGTCGGCGGCGATCTCGACGGGGTGGTGGGCGTAGGAGTCGTAGACCCGGACGCCGCCGGCCTCCCCCTTCGGCTCCATCCGGCGCTGTGTGCCGGTGAAGGAGGCCAGGCCGCGGGCCAGGGCGTCGAACCGGTGACCCAGGCGCAGGCCCACGGTGAGCGCGGCCAGCGCGTCGACGACGTAGTGGCGACCGGGGATGGCCAGCACGACCCGGCCGAGCTCGACCCCGCGGTCGACCACGGTGAAGGCCGAGGTGGTGCCCTCGAGGACGAGGTCCACCGCGCGCACCTCCGCGTCGGGGTGCTCGCCGACCGCGACCACGGTGCGCCCCTGGGCGCGCTGGCGCTCCGCGAGGCGGGCGGCACCGGCGTTGTCGACGCAGGCGACCAGGAAGCCCTCGGGGTCGACGCGGTCGGCGAACTCGTCGAACGCGGCGGCGTAGGCCTCCTCGGTCCCCCACTGGTCGAGGTGGTCGGACTCGACGTTGGTGACCAGCGCGGCGTACGGGTGGTAGACGAGGAACGCGCCGTCGCTCTCGTCGGCCTCGGCGACGAAGTCCCCGCCGGATCCGTGGTCGGCGTTGCGGCCGGTCGCCGACAGCACCCCGCCGACGGTGTACGACGGGTCGGCCCCGGCCTCGAGCATCGCGACGGTGAGCAGGGAAGTGGTCGTGGTCTTGCCGTGCGTGCCGGCCACGGCCAGCAGCCTCCGGCCCCGCAGGACGGACTCGAGGCCGGCCGAGCGCGGCAGGAGCAGCAGGCCGCGGCGGCGCGCCTCGAGCACCTCCGGGTTGTCCTCCCGGGCGGCCGTGGTCACCACCACGGTGTCGGCGTCGCCCAGGTGGTCGGCGGCGTAGCCGTGGTGCAGCCCGACGCCGACCTCGCGCAGGGCCGGCAGGAAGGGCGTGTCCTGGTCGTCGCTGCCGGTCACCGGGAGGCCGCGCTGGGCCATCACCCGCGCGATGGCGGACAGACCGGCACCACCGGCCCCCACGAAGTGGACCCGGCCGAGCTCCTCGGCCGCGGGCACGTGCTCGGGCACGGGCAGCCTCATGCGCCGCCGCCCCTGCGGCCGGCGCCACCGGCGGCGACCTCGAGCACGATCCGGGCCAGCCGCTCGTCGGCGTCGGCGGGCACCAGCGTGGACGCGGCCCGGCCCATCACGGCCAGCTTGTCGGGGTCGGCCAGCAGGCCCGGGACCGTCGCGCTGACCCAGCCGGCGTCGAGGTCGGCGTCGTCGACCAGGAGGGCTCCCCCGGCGCTGACGACCGGCTCGGCGTTGCGGCGCTGCTCGCCGTTGCCGATCGGCAGCGGCACGAACACCGCGGGCAGGCCGACCGCGGCCGCCTCGGCCACGCTGTTGGCGCCGGCGCGGCAGATCATCAGGTCCCCGGCGGCCAGCAGCAGGTCCATCCGCTCCACGAACCGCTCGACGACGTACGCCGGGCCGTCACCCCCGTCGCGTCGCGACGACCTGGCCACGTCGTCCGGCACCTCGCCCTTGGCGCCGATGACGTGCAGCACCTGCACGCCCGACAGCCCGAGCAGCTCGGCGGCGCCGGACACGGCCTGGTTGATCCGTCGGGCACCCTGCGAGCCGCCCGTGACGACCAGGGTCGGCACGTCGGGGTCGAGGCCGAAGAACGCGCGCGCCTCCTCGCGGACGGCGTCGCGGTCGAGCCCGGAGATCATCCGGCGCAGCGGCAGCCCGACCACCTCGGCGTGACGGAGGTCGGTGCCGGGGAAGCTGACCGCGACCCGCTGCGCGACGCGTGCCCCCACCTTGTTGCCGAGGCCGGGCAGGGCGTTCTGCTCGTGGACGACGACGGGCAGCCGGCGGCGGCGGGCGGCGAGGTAGGCCGGGACCGAGACGTAGCCGCCGTACCCGACGACGACGTCGGGGCGCACCCGGTCGAGGACCTCGCCGGCAGCCTTGGACGCGGCCCGGACACGGCCCGGGACCCGGAGCAGGTCGACCGACAGCGACCGGGGCAACGGCACGGGCGGGACCAGCTCGAGCCGGTAGCCAGCGGCCGGGACGACCTGGTTCTCCAGGCCCCGCGGCGTGCCGAGGCAGGTGATCTCCACGCTCGGGTCGAGCCGGGTCAGGGCGTCGGCGGTGGCCAGCAGCGGCGAGGTGTGGCCGGCGGTGCCGCCACCGGCGAGCAGGACGCGCACCACGCTCACCGCCTCGCCATCAGGCCGGAGGAGGCGCGGCGCCGACGCGCGGCCAGGGCCGCGGCGGCCTCGGGCTCGCGGCGGGCGAAGCCGACGAGCAGGCCGAGGGCGGCCAGGGTCGGCACGAGGCCGGAGCCGCCGTAGGAGACCAGGGGCAGGGGGATCCCGATCACGGGGAGCAGGGCGAGCACCATCCCGACGTTGACGATCATCTGGCCGATCAGCCAGACCACGATGCCGAAGGTCGCGTAGCGCACGAACGGGTCGGTCGTGCGGCGCGCGATCCCGAGGGCGGCCCAGGCCAGGGCCAGGAACAGCCCGATCACGAGCAGGGTGCCGACCAGGCCGAGCTCCTCGCCGAGCACGGCGAAGATGAAGTCGGTGTGGGCGGCGGTGAGCGTCCCCCACTTCTGCTGGCTGGCGCCGATCCCCTCGCCGAACCAGCCGCCGCTGGACATCGCGTAGAGCCCGTGGGCGGGCTGCCAGCCGGCGTCGTAGTAGTCCTGGAAGGGGTCCAGGAAGTTGGTGAGCCGCTTGAGCCGCTCGGCGTTCGTGGCCGCGAGCACGCCGGCCACGACGCTGACGAGGCTGAGGGAGAGCACGAAGAGGCGGGCCGGTGCCCCGACCACCCAGAGCATGCCGAGCAGGATCGCGAAGAAGACCATCGCGGTGCCGAGGTCGCGGCCGAGCACCACCAGGCCGGTGGCCAGCACCATGCCCGGGACGACCGGCACCAGCACCTCGTGCAGGCTGCCGAGGCGGCGGTCCTTGTTGGCGTAGATGTGCGCGGCCCACAGCACCAGGGAGAACTTCGCGATCTCGGAGGGCTGGATCAGCAGCGGACCGACGGCCAGCCAGTTGGTGTTGCCGTTGACCTCGACGCCCAGGAAGGCGGTCATCAGCAGCAGCACCAGCGAGAAGGAGAAGGCGGGGTAGGCCAGGTTGCGCACCAGCCGGTGCGGCAGCCGGCTGGCCAGGAACGCCACCGGCAGGCCGACCGCGGCCCACATCAGCTGGCGCCGCACGATGGCGTACGAGTCCCCGGTGTCGGCGAAGGCCTGCACGCTGGAGGCCGAGAGCACCATGATCAGCCCGATCGTGAGCAGCAGCGACGCCGACCCGATCAGCACGTAGTAGGTCGTCAGCGGGCGGTCCAGGGCCTCGCGCAGCGACCGGACCCACGGCACCCACGGCGCGCGCCGCAGCGGGCTGCGGACGCGGTCGGCCGACGGGCCGCCCGCGGGGGCGGTGGCCGAGGGACGCTCCGGCTCCACGGTGGTCATCGTGGGGCCTCCTGGTCGTCGGTCTTCTCGGCCCGGTCTTCTCGGACGGGTCTGGTCAGCGGTCCTCGGCGGTCCGGGCCCGTACCGCGGCGGCGAACGCGTCGCCCCGCGCGGCGTAGGAGGTGAACTGGTCCATCGAGGCGCATCCCGGTGCCAGCAGCACCGTGTCCCCGGCGACGGCCAGGTCGGCCGCCGCGGCGACGACCCGTCCCATCAGGTCCGCTCCACCGTCGTCTCGCGTGGCCCCATCCTCGCGGGCCTCCACCTGTCGGACCGGCACATCCGGAGCGTGTCGCGAAAGGGCCTCGGCGATGACGGCCCGGTCGCGGCCGATCAGCACCACGCCGCGCAGCCGGTCGCGCACGGTCCGCACCAGCTCGTCGAAGTGGGCGCCCTTGGCGAGCCCGCCGGCCACCCAGACCACGGGCTCGTAGGCCATCAGCGACGACGCGGCGGCGTGCGGGTTGGTGGCCTTCGAGTCGTCGATCCACACGACGTCGCGGTGCCGGGCGACCTCGGTGATCCGGTGCCCGTCGGGCCGGAAGGCGCGCAGCCCGTCGCGCACCGCGGCCTGGCTGACGCCGTGGGCCCGGGCGAGCGCGGCAGCGGCCAACGCGTTCGAGACGTAGTGGGGGGCGTCGGAGGCGAGGTCGCCGACGGTGCACAGCTCGGCGGCGCTGCTGGCGCGCTCGGGGATGAAGGCCCGGTCGACCAGGATGTCCTCGACCAGGCCGAGCATGCCCACCGCCGGCATCTCGAGGCCGAACCCGACCGCGCGGGCCCCCTCGACCACGTCGGCGTCGCGGACCAGCTGCTCGGTGAGCGGGTCGGCGGTGTTGTAGACGCAGGCGTCCCGCACGTGCTCGTAGACCCGGGCCTTGTCGGCGGCGTAGTCGGCCATGGAGGAGTACCAGTCCAGGTGGTCCTCGGCGATGTTGAGGACCACCGCGGCCTGCGGGCTCATCGAGCGCGTGTAGTGCAGCTGGAAGCTGGAGAGCTCCACGGCGAGGACGTCGTACGGCTCGGGGTCCATCACGGCCTCGACCACCGGCAGCCCGACGTTGCCCACGGCCAGGCTGCGCAGCCCGGCGGCGCGCAGGATGGTGTCGAGCATCTGGGTGGTGGTGGTCTTGCCGTTGGTGCCGGTGACGCACAGCCACGGGGTGTCGTGCTCGGGGTGGCGCAGCCGCCAGGCCAGCTCGACCTCGCCCCAGACCGGGATGCCCCGGGCCCGGGCCTGCGCCAGCAGCGGCGCGCTCGGCCGCCAGCCCGGCGAGGTGACCACGAGGTCCACGTCGGGCGGCAGCTCCGCGGTCGAGCCGGCGCCGAGGCGGACCTCGGCGCCGAGGATCTCCAGCAGCTCGGCCTTCTCGGCGCGCTCCTGGTCGCCCTCGGACTCGTCGACGGCCAGCACCGAGGAGCCGAGGTGGGTCAGGTTGTCGGCTGCGGCGAAGCCGGAGACGCCGAAACCGGCCACGACGGTCCGTACTCCCTCCCAGGAGTCGAGGCGGCCGAGGGCGGCGGGGTCGCGGGGCGCGTCGCTCACAGGCGGGCCACCCACTCGGCATAGAAGATCCCGAGCCCGGTGGCCACGAAGAGGCCGGTGATGATCCAGAACCGGACGACCACGGTCACCTGCTCCCAGCCGAGCATCTCGAAGTGGTGGTGGATCGGGGCGATCCGGAAGACGCGCCGCCCGGTGCCGGTGAAGCGCTTCGTGGTCTTGAACCAGGTCACCTGGAGCATCACCGACAGCGTCTCCAGCACGAAGATCCCGCCGAGGATGACCGCGAGCAGCTCGGTGCGGGTCAGGATGGCCAGCCCGGCCAGCGCGCCGCCCAGCGCGAGCGACCCGGTGTCGCCCATGAAGATCGCGGCCGGGGAGGCGTTCCACCACAGGAACCCGAAGCACGCCCCGGTGATCGCCGCGGCCACCACGGCCAGGTCAAGGGGGTCGCGGACGTCGTAGCAGAACGAGCCGGGGTTGGACTCGCACAGCTGGTTGTTCTGCCAGATGTTGACCAGGGTGTAGGCGCCGAAGACCATCACGCTCGCGCCGGTGGCCAGGCCGTCGAGGCCGTCGGTGAGATTCACGGCGTTGCTGAAGCCGGTGCTGAGGAGCCAGATGAACAGGACGGCGACCACCGTCGGCAGGACCAGCCACTCGATGTCGCGCAGGAAGCTGACGCTGTGCGAGGCGGGCGTGCGGCCGTAGTCGTCCTCCAGCCACGGCGAGAGCGCCAGCACGCCGAAGACCAGGGCGACCGAGGTCTGCCCGATCATCTTGGCCTTGCTCCGCAGGCCCAGGCTGCGCTGGCGGTAGATCTTGATGGCGTCGTCGAGGAAGCCGACCGCGCCCATCCCGACGAAGAGGAACAGCAGCAGCAGCGCGGAGGCGGACGGCGCTTCCAGGGTGATCAGCTTGGCCAGCCCGTAGCCGACGACCGCGGCCAGGATGATCACCACACCGCCCATCGTGGGCGTGCCGCGCTTGGTGTGGTGCGTGGTCGGTCCGTCGTCGCGGATCTCCTGCCCGTAGCCGCGACGGGTCAGCAGCGTGATGGCGACACGGGTGCCGAGCAGCGAGATCAGCAGCGCGAAGCCACCACCGAGCAGGATCGCTCTCATCGGGCGCTCATCGGGGCAGGCCCCTCTCCGGTCGGGTCGTGGGTGCCGTCGACCGCCGGGTCGGGCCCGACGAGCGCAGCGGCGACCTCCTCGAGCGCGGCGCCGCGGGAGGCCTTGACCAGGACGGCGTCCCGGGCACCGGCATTCTCCCTCACCCAGGCGGTCGCCTCGTCGCGGCTCGCCACGAGCGTCACCTCCCCCTCCCAGCCGGCCACCTCGCGGGCGCCGTCGGCCAGGGCGGGGGCGCCCACGACGAGCAGCACGTCGGTGCCGCGCTCGGCGGCGGCCCGGCCGACGTCGCGGTGGGCCTGCGCGGCGCCGGGGCCGAGCTCGAGCATCTCCCCCAGCACCGCCACCGCGCGGCGCCCGGTGCGGCTGCGGATCGCGGCCAGCGCGTCGAGTGCGGCAACCATGGACGCGGGGTTGGCGTTGTAGGCGTCGTTGAGGACCACGAGGCCGTCCTCGCGCTCGGTCAGCTCCATCCGCCAGCGCGACGCGGCGCGGGCGGTCCCCAACGAGGTGGCGACCGCGTCCAGGGGCACGCCGACGGCCAGCGCCATCGCGGCGGCCGCGGTGGCGTTGGCCACCTGGTGCGCGCCTACCTGGGCCAGCCGCACCGCGGCACGGTCCTCGCCGTGGGCCAGCACGAAGGTGGGTCGACCGAGGTCGTCCAGCTCGACGTCGAGACCGGCCACGTCGGCCCCGGCCCCGCCGAAGGTCAGCACGCGAGCACGCGTGCGCGGGGCCATCGCGGCGACCAACGGGTCGTCGGCGTTCAGCACCGCGGTGCCGGCGGCCGGCAGCGCCTCGACGATCTCGCCCTTCGCGACCGCGATCGCCTCGGCGCTGCCGAACTCCCCGATGTGGGCCGTGCCGACGTTGAGCACGGCGGCGACCGTCGGGGGTGCCACCTCGCAGAGGTAGGCGACGTGGCCGATGCCCCGGGCCCCCATCTCGACGACGAGGTGCTCGGTGCCGGCGTCGGCGCGCAGCGCGGTCAGCGGCACGCCGAGCTCGTTGTTCAGGTTGCCGCGGGTGGCGACCGTCGGGCCGTGGGCGGCGAGGACGTGCGCGAGGTAGTCCTTGGTGCCGGTCTTTCCCTGCGAGCCGGTCAGCGCCAGCGTGGGGACGCCGAGGCCGTCCAGGACGTGGCGCGCCAGCCTCCCCAGCGCGACCACGGTGTCGTCGACCACGACGGTGGGGGCGTCGGTGGGCCTGCTGCCGAGCACGGCGTGGGCGCCACCGGCGTGGAGGTGGCCGTCGACGCGCTCGCCGACCACGGCGACGTAGAGGCCGCCGGGCACGGGTGCGCGGCTGTCGAGGTAGGCCGGGGCGTCGACGACGACACCGCGGTGACGGGGGTCGGCGACGGTGCCGCCGACCACGCGGGCCAGCTCGTCGAGGCGCAGCGGGGTCACCGGGCGCCCTCCAGGTCGGCGAGGAGCTCGCGGACGACGACGCGGTCGTCGAAGGGGTGCACGGTGCCGGCGACCTCCTGGCCTGTCTCGTGGCCCTTGCCGGCAACCAGGACGACGTCCCCCGGGCCGGTCCGGCCCAGGGCGAGAGCGATCGCCTCACGCCGCCCGGCCACCTCCACCACCTCGGCGGTCGCGCCCGCGGCCCCGTCGAGCACCGCGGCGCGGATCGCGGCGGGGTCCTCGGAGCGGGGGTTGTCGTCGGTGACCACGACCAGGTCGGCCAGCCGGCCCGCGGTCTCCCCCATCAGGGGCCGCTTGCCGCGGTCGCGGTCGCCCCCGGCCCCCACCACGACGACGAGCCGGCCGCGGGTGAGCGGGCGCAGGGTGCCCAGGGCGGCCTCGAGCGCGTCGGGCTTGTGGGCGTAGTCGACCAGCACGGTACGGCGACCGGCGCCCCCGTCCCCGACCTGCTCGAAGCGGCCCGGGACGCCGTCGGTGGTCCCCAGCGCCACGGCCAGGGGCCGCGGGTCGAGGCCAGCCTCCCCCGCCGCGGCCAGGGCGGCGAGGGCGTTGGCCACGTTGAAGGCGCCGGGCAGCGGGACCGTCGTGGGGTGCGCCAGACCGCCCGGACCGCGCAGGACGAAGGTGGACGAGGCCGGGTCGGCGCGGACGTCCTCGGCCCACCAGTCCGCCGGCGCCCCGGTCGCGGAGAAGGTCGACACGGCCACGCCCCGCTCGCGGCAGAGGTCGACCAGGCGGCGCCCGTGCTCGTCGTCGACGTTGACCAGGGCGCGGCGGGCGCGGTCGGGGGTGAAGAGCGACGCCTTGGCGGCGAAGTACTCCTCGACGTCGGCGTGGAAGTCGAGGTGGTCGCGGCCGAGGTTGAGGAAGACGGCGACGTCGAAGACCACGCCGTCGACGCGGCCCAGCACCAGCGCGTGGCTCGAGACCTCCATCGCGCAGTCGGTGACGCCGCGCTCGCGCATCAGCGCGAAGAGGGCGTGCAGGTCGGGCGCCTCGGGCGTGGTGAGCGCCGTGGGCACGTCGACGCCGTCGACGCGGGTGCCGACGGTGCCGACGACGCCCGCATGGCGCCCGGAGGCCTGGAGCGCGGCCTCGAGCAGGCGGGTGGTGGTGGTCTTGCCCTGGGTGCCGGTCACCCCGACCAGGCGCAGGGCCGCGGCGGGGTCGCCGTGCAGCCGGGCGGCGAGCCGGCCCAGCAGGCGGCGCGGCTCGGCGGTCACCAGCAGCGGCAGGTCGTCCGGCAGCCTGTCGGACAGCTCCGCGGCGACACGGGCACCGGCGGGGTCGGTGAGCACCGCGACGGCGCCGGCGGCCACCGCGTCGGGCGCGAAGGACATGCCGTGCGCGCGGGCGCCGGGCAGGGCGGCGTACAGGTCACCGGGGACGGTGCGCAGCGAGCTCAGCGTCAGGCCCGTGACGGCCCCGGGGCCGTCGGGCAGCCGGGTGGAGTGGTCGAGGGGGCCGGCGAGGTCGACGACCCAGCCGGCGACCTCGGCGGGGGTGCGCGGCGTGACCCGTGCGGGACGGGCCCCGGAGACGGCAGGAGGAGGGGTCACCGGGCGAGGTTATCGTCGCCCGGCTTCCACTCGATGGCCACCTTCTCCGGCTTCGCACCGGTCGGCGGGATGCCGTAGTGGCGCAGCGCGACCCCCATGATCTTGGCGAAGGCCGGTCCGGTGGTGGAGCCGCCGCCCGAGCCGGCGCGAGGGTCGTGGACCGCCACGTAGACGGTCAGGCGGGGGTCGTCGGCCGGGGCGAAGCCGCCGAAGGACACCGTGGTGGACCCGTCGTAGACCCCGTCCTCGTTGACCCGCTGGGCGGTGCCGGTCTTGCCGGCGACGCGGTAGCCGGGCACGGCCGCCGCCGGGGCGGACCCCTCGTCGGGGTCGAGCACCTCCTCCATCATGAGGCCGGTCTGACGGGCCGCCTCCTCGCTCACCACGCGGCGGCTGGTGGCCTGCTCGGTGCCGACGGTCGTGCCGCCGTCGGTCACCGCGGAGCCCTCGATGATGCTCGGGTCGACCCGCACGCCGCCGTTGGCGATCGTGTTCACGGCTGCGGTCATCTGCAGCGCGGTCACCGACAGGGACTGACCGAAGGCGACCCGGGCCTCGGTGGCGTCGGTCCACTGCGCCGGCGTCGGCAGCAGGCCGGCCTGCTCACCGGACAGGCCCACCCCGGTCTTGCGGGTGATCCCGAAGTCCTCGAGGTACGAGCGCAGCTGGCCCTTGGTGAAGTACTCCGACGCCAGGACCGTGCCGACGTTCGAGGACTTGGCCACGATGCCGGCGGTGGTGAGCCGGAGGACGCCGTGCTCCCAGTAGTCGTGCACGACCGTGTCGTCGGTCGCGAGCTCGCCGGGCACGGAGAACTTGGTGTCCATCGTGAGCCTGCCGGCGTCGATGAGCGCCGCCATGGTCAGCACCTTCTCCACCGAGCCGGGCTCGTAGATGTCGGTGACGGCGCGCGACTTGTAGAGCTCCTGGTCCGGGGTCGCCTCGGGGTCGCTGGCGTCGTAGGTCGGGTGGTCGGCCATGGCGAGCACCTCGCCGGAGCTCGAGTCCATGACGATCGCGATGCCGGACTCCCCGCCGGCCTTGCGGACGGTGTCGCGGAGCGCACGCTGGACGTACCACTGCAGGTTCGAGTCGAGGGTGGTGGTGAGGTCCTGGCCGTCCTCGGGCTCCTCCAGCCTGCTCTCGCCGAGCGGGAGACGGTTGCCGTCGCCCACCTGGTAACGGGCCTCGCCGTCGTGGCCGGCCAGCCAGTCGCCGAAGGTGGCCTCGAGACCGGCCAGCGGGCGGGCCCGGCCGGACTCCGAGGGGCGGCCCAGGAATCCCAGCACGTTGGCCGCGACGTCCCCGGCCGGGTAGGTCCGGATCGGGTCGTCGCGGGTGGTGAGCCCGAGGAAGCCCTCCGCGGTGGCCTCGTCGACGACCCGCTGCGCCTGCGCCGCGGGCAGCTGGCGGGCGACGTACTGGAACTGGCTGTCCGGCACCCTCAGCCGCTCGAGGGTCTCGACGTAGTCGAGGTCGAGGCGGCGGGCCAGCAGGGTGGCCAGCGCCGGCGCCTGGGCCGCGGTCAGCGCGGGGTCGGCGATGATCATCAGGCCCGCGACCGAGTCCGCGAGGGGCTCGCCGTCGCGGTCCAGGATCTCGCCGCGGGTCGCCGGCAGGGTCACCACGGCGGTGCCCTCGGCGGCGGCCATCGCGGCGTACGAGTTGGGGTCGAGGCCCTGGAGCTGCACCAGGCGGCCGGCGAACACCGACAGCACGACCGCGATCACCAGGAACCCGATGCGCAGCCGGAACGGGCTCGACCCGCGGGCCGTGCCCAGCCGGGGCCGGCGCGCCCGCGGGCTGCTCGGCCGGGTCCGTCGCACGCGTCCGCTCCTGTCCGGGCGGCTCACCGCCGCGCCCGCTGCCCCGGCCGGTCCTGCTCGTCCTGCTCGGCCGGCCCGTTGTCATTGGTACCGCCCGACGCGCGGGCCGCGGCGGACGACGCGCCGTCACCACCGGCGTCGGTCTCGCCGGCCCGGTCCGGCGTCTGCCCCGGCGCGGCGGCGGAGGGCAGGGTGGCGTACGGGTTGGGGGCCGGTGCCGGCTCGATGGAGAACCGGTCGGTCTCGGCCGCGGCCACGCGCTGGCCGCGGACCTCGCCGCCCAGGGTCAGGAAGGTCGGGACGGTCGGGATGACCATGCCCATCCGCTGGGCGCGCTCGGCGATCTGCTGGGGGTCGCGCTGCTCGGCGATGTCCATCCGCAGCGCCTGCTCGCGGGCGCTGAGGGTGTCTGCCTCGGCCTCGAGCGCGGTGGCCGCGAAGGACGCCTGCTGCAACGAGGTGTTGAACAGGAGCAGCCCGACGACCCCGGTCAGCAGGATCAGGCTGACCAGCCCGATGAACGGCACCCGCGCCGGCGGTCGGGCCGTGCGCGGCACCACCCGGAGCCGGGCGCGCTCGACGGCGTCGCCGGCCAGGCGCGGCAGGCGCTGCCGACCGGTGGGCTGCCGGGAGGGACCGTGCGGGGCTGGGCTGCTCATCGGGGGGCTCCGTGGGTCGGGGGCGTACGTCGGGCGTCGCGCGGGTGGCCGGCGGCCGGCTTGTCGGGGTGGACGCGCTCGGCGGCGCGCAACCGGACCGAGGCGGCCCGGGGGTTGGCCGCGTGCTCCTCGTCGTCGGCCTTCTCGGCCCCGCGGGTCAGCATCCGCAGCGGCGGCTCCTGGCCCTCGGGGACGAACGGCAGGTCGTCGGGGACGTCGAGCCGGGTGGCGGCGGTGAGGACCTGCTTGACGAGGCGGTCCTCCAGAGAGTGGTAGGACTCCACGACGATCCGGCCGCCCACGCCCAGGCTGGCGACCGCGGCGGGCATCGCCCGGCGCAGCACGCCGAGCTCGTCGTTGACCTCCATCCGCAACGCCTGGAAGGTGCGCTTGGCGGGGTGCCCGCCGGTCCGGCGGGCCGGGGCGGGGATCTCGCGGTAGAGCAGCTCGACCAGGTCGTGCGAGGTGGTGAAGGGCGCCTGCTCGCGCTGCCGGACGACCGCGCCGGCGATCTTGCGGGCGAACTTCTCCTCGCCGTAGTCGCGCAGGACCCGGGTGAGCTCGCGGGCGTCGTAGCTGTTGAGCACGTCGGCCGCGGTGGGGCCGGTCGAGGCGTCCATCCGCATGTCGAGGGGGGCGTCGACGGCGTAGGCGAAGCCGCGCTCGGCCCGGTCGAGCTGCATCGAGGAGACCCCGAGGTCGAACAGCACGCCGTCGGCACGGTCGAGGCCGAGCTCGGCCAGGACGTCGGGGATCTCGTCGTAGACCGCGTGGACGCCGGTGAACCGGTCGGCGTACGGGGCGAGCCGCTCCCGGGCCAGGTCGAGCGCGTCACGGTCCCGGTCCACGCCGACCACGCGGGCCTGCGGGCACCGCTCCAGGACGGCCTCGGTGTGCCCGCCGGCGCCGAGGGTGGCGTCGACGAGGACGGCACCCGGGCGGGCGAGGGCGGGCGCGAGCAGGGCGACGACCCGGTCGAGCAGGACCGGGGCGTGGGCGGGGGCGGCCATCGTCGCGGTCAGCTGCCCGGGGCCAGCAGGACGGAGACGAGCAGGAGGAGCAGCGCCAGGGCCAGCGAGGTGCCCAGGGAGAAGACCATCAGGGTCACGGCGTCGCGCGCCTGGTGCCGCACGCGGCGCACCTCCGGCGCGGCCGGACCGGCCACGGGGGTGAGGCGTGTGCTGCTCATGATCTCGACCCTGCTGCTCGGTGACGGGGGTGCGGGTGGTGCGGGTGGTGCGGGTGGTGCCGGTGGTGCCGGTGGAGCCGGTGGAGCCGGTGGAGCCGCAGGGCCAGGTCTCCTGTCCGCCTCGGCGGGGAAGCGGCAGCGCGCCTGGAGCCGGGGAAGGTGCCCCAGGAGGTGCTGCCGTGACCGGGGCGGACCAGAGACCTGGCCCTGCGGTTCGGGTGTGGAGTTGTCGTGGTGGTGCGGGAGTGGGGCGTGGGTGGGGAGCTCAGCGCACGGAGCGGGTCACTCGTCGTCCTCGTCGAGGTCGACGTACTCCGGGAGCGCCTGCTGCTCGTACTCGTGCCAGCGCTCGGGGTTCCAGATCTCGAGGCGGTCGCGGGCGCCGATGACCACGACGTCGCGGTCGAGCCCGGCGAAGTCGCGCAGCGTGGTGGGGATGGAGATGCGTCCCTGCTTGTCCAGCGCACCCTCGGCGCCGCTGGAGAAGAGCATCCGGGTGTAGGCGCGGGCGGACTTGCTGGTCAGGGGGCGGGAGGAGACCCGGTCGGCCTCGGCGTCGAAGACGTCCTGGGGCCAGACCACGAGGCACTGCTCCTGTCCCTGCGTCACCACGAGCCCCTCCGCGAGCCGGTTCCTGAACTTGGCCGGCAGGAAGAGCCGGCCCTTCTCGTCGAGCTTCGGGGTGTAGGTGCCCATGAAGTGCATGAGCAGTCCTCCCGGTCGCCCCACGAACGTGGCCTCTTCCTCCACTTCGCTCCACAGTACTCCACTTTGCCCCACCGTCAACCACTCTTCCCCACCTCCGCACCCCCGTCACCCACCGCGCTCCCCCACCACCCCTCCTCCCGTTCGCCGGGCCCGTCGCGCACGACACGGGACACGGGTTGAGGCCACGCCCTACGGTTGACCTCACCTCGCTCCAGCCCCGGCCCGACCCGGGCCGCACCCCGGAAGGACCCCGCGTGGACCCCGCTTCCTCCCCCGCCGCCACCGGCCGACACACCGCGTCGGCGGACCTTGCGACCGTCGCGGCGGTGGTGGGGCGCATCCGCGCGAACATCGAGCGGGTGATCGAGGGCAAGCCCCAGGTCGTCGCCTCCGCGGTCACGGTGCTGCTGGCCGAGGGCCACCTGCTCATCGAGGACGTGCCCGGCGTCGGCAAGACCATGCTGAGCAAGGCCCTGGCGCGCAGCATCGACTGCAGCGTGCGGCGCATCCAGTTCACGCCCGACCTGCTGCCCTCCGACGTCACCGGCGTCTCCGTCTTCAACCAGGACACCCGGCAGTTCGAGTTCCGCCCCGGCGGGGTGTTCGCCAACGTGGTCGTCGGTGACGAGATCAACCGGGCCTCGCCGAAGACGCAGTCGGCGCTGCTGGAGTGCATGGAGGAGCGCCAGGTGACGGTGGACAACGCCACCTACGCCCTGGAGGCGCCGTTCATGGTCATCGCCACCCAGAACCCGGTGGAGATGGAGGGCACCTACTCGCTGCCCGAGGCACAGCGCGACCGCTTCATGGCCCGCGTCTCGATGGGCTACCCCGTCGAGGCGGCCGAGATCGCCATGCTCGACTCGCACGCCGGGCACTCCCCGCTCGAGGACCTCGACGCCGTCACCGACGCCGCCGAGATCCGCAAGCTGTGCGAGATCGTCGCGGGCGTGCACGTCTCGGCCCCCGTCCAGCGCTACGCCGTGGCCATCACCGGGGCCACGCGACGCAGCGACCACCTCGTGCTCGGCGCGTCGCCCCGCGCCACGCTGCACCTGGTCCGGGCCGCCAAGGCCGTGGCGGCCATGGACGGTCGCGACTACGTGCTGCCCGACGACGTCCGGGCGCTGACCGGGCCGGTGCTCACCCACCGGCTGATGCCCAGCGTCGAGGCGTCGATGGCCGGGCGCGCCGTCGGGAACGTCCTGGCCGACCTCGTCGACGCCGTGCCGGTGCCCCGGGGCGGCGGCAGTGCGTGAGGCCCTCTCCGGGCTGACCGTGCGCGGGCGCGCCTTCCTGGCCGCCGGCGTCACCGCCGTCGTCTGCGCGGTGGTCCTCGACCAGCGCCCGTTGAGCCGGGTCGGTGTGCTGCTCGTCGCGCTGCCCCTGCTCGCCGCCGCGGTCCTCGCCCGCACCCGCTACCGGCTCTCGCTGGTGCGGGAGGTCTCCCCGCGCCAGGTCGTCGTGGGTCAGCCGGCCCAGGTCGCGCTCACCCTGACCAATGACGGCCGCACGCCCAGCGGGCTGCTCCTGCTCGAGGAGCAGGTGCCCTACGAGCTCGGCGCACGGCCCCGCTTCGTCCTCGAGGGGATCGGCCACGGGTGGAGCAGGCACGCGACCTACCAGGTGCGCTCGGACCTGCGCGGGCGCTTCGAGGTCGGGCCGATGTCGGTGCGCGTCACCGACCCCTTCGGCCTGCTCGAGCTGGGCCGCGCCTTCCGCTCCACCGCCACCCTGACGGTGGTCCCGCGCACCGTGGACCTCCCGGCCGTGCCGCTCGGCCAGGGCTGGACCGGCTCCGGCGACGAGCGGCTGCGCGCCGCGGCCACCGGGTCGGCCGAGGACGTCACCGTGCGCACCTACCGCCGTGGCGACGACCTCCGCCGGGTGCACTGGCGCAGCTCCGCGCGCACCGGGGAGCTCATGGTGCGGCGCGAGGAGCAGCCCTGGCAGGCCCGCGCCACCGTCTTCCTCGACGACCGGGTGGTCGCCCACCGCGGGGCGGGCCCGACGTCCTCCTTCGAGACCGCGGTGACCGCGGCCGCCTCGGTGGCCACGCACCTCGCCCGGCGCGGTTACACCGTGCGCCTGGTGACGGCCACCGGCGAGGACCCCGCGTCGGCCCGGCACGACGCCGCGCACGGTCCGGACGCCGCCAGGCTGCTGGAGTCCCTGGCCGTCCTGCGCCTGCACGCAGCCGTCCGGCTCGACCAGGGCTGGCTCGCCGACCACACCGCCGGGGTGACCGTCGCCGTCGTCGGCCTGCTGCAGGCCGCCGACGCGCCGGTCCTGCGCCGGATGGCCCATCCCGGGCTGTCCCTGGCCCTGGCCCTCGACCTGGACGCCTGGGGCCGGTCGGCCGGCGGCCCCGGCGGGCCGGCGGCACCGGTGCTGCTGCACCAGGGCTGGCGGGTCGCCTCCCTCGGGCCCGGCGACGACCTGGTCGCGGCGTGGCAGGAGCTCGGCCGGGGCGAGGCGCGCCCCACGGTGCGGGCCGGCCTCGGCGAACCCGTCGTGGGTACGTCGTGAGCACCCGACCGACCGGTTCCCGGGTCGGCCTGGCGCTGACCGGTGTGCTCACCGTCTGGGTCTCGGCCCTGTCCTGGCGCGGGTTCACCGAGGCGTGGCCGGCCGCCCTGATCCCGCTCCTGGGCATCGGGGCCGTCGTCGCGCTCGGCGGCGCGCTCCTGCGCCGCCTCGCGGCGCCCGGGGTGCTCGTCGTGCTCGCCCAGGTGCTGCTCGGCGTCGGGACCACGAGCCTGGTGCTGACCGGCTCCGCGGTGCCGCTGGGTGCGGCCGGCAGCGACCTGGTCCGCTTGTTCACCCAGGCGCTCGACTCCTCCACGAGGTACGCCGCCCCCGTCCCGGCCGACGTGCCGGGCATCGAGCCGCTGCTGATCGTCGGCGGCCTGGGCTGCCTGCTGCTGGTGGACGTCCTGGCCTGCACGCTGCGCCGCGTGCCACTGGCCGGGCTGCCCCTGCTCGCGGTCTACAGCGTCCCGGTCGGGATCCTCGGCACGGGGGCGAGCTGGTGGGTCTTCGTCGCCGCGGCGGCCGGGTTCCTGCTGATGCTCCACCTCGACGCCGGTGACGCCGTGACCCGGTGGGGTCGTGCCCTGGCCGACCCCGAGGACGACCGGGACACCGACTCCGCCGGCTTCGGCGTGCGTACGGGTGCCGCCACCGCGGGCGCGGGCGCGCTCGGCGCCGGCGCGGTGGCCCTGGCCGTCGTGCTCCCGCTCGCGATGCCGGTGCTCGACCTCGACCTGCTCGGCGGCGGCACCGGCTCGGGCGGGGACGGCGAGATCCTGGTGACCAACCCGATGGTCGACCTGCGCCGGGACCTCAAGCAGGGCGAGGACGTCCCCCTGGTCCGCGTCCGCACCGACGACCCGGACCCGGCGTACCTCCGGATCTCGGTGCTGGCCAACTTCACCGAGAACGAGTGGACCGCCGGCGACCGCAGCGTCCCCGGCAACCAGGTGGCCGACGGCGCCCTGCCCCCGCTCGAGGGCCTCGACCCCGGGGTGCCCCGGGAGGCCTACGGTTACGAGGTCCAGGTCACCGACGCGCTCTCCTCGACCTGGCTGCCGACCCAGGCCCCCGTCTCGCGGGTCGAGGCGCCCGGTGACTGGCGCTTCGACACCAGCACCGTCGACTTCATCGCGGCCTCCGACGACCTGACCACCTCCGGCCTCAGCTACGAGATGACGGCGGTCGAGCCGCAGGTGGAGGCCGCCGAGCTGGCCGAGGCCCCCGCCGAGCGCGGCGAGGTCGACTCCCGGTTCCTCCAGCTGCCGGCCGGGCTGCCCCCCCTCGTCGGGTCGTTGACCAACGACGTCACCGCGGGTCTGGCCAACAACTTCGACCGCGCGGTCGCCCTGCAGGACTTCTTCCGCACCGACGGCGGCTTCACGTACAGCCTCGCGCAGTCCGAGAACGGCAACGGCTCCGACGAGCTCGCGGCGTTCCTGACCCCGGGGCCCGACGGGCGGGTGGGCTACTGCGAGCAGTTCGCCTCCGCCATGGCCGTGATGGCCCGCCAGGTCGGCATCCCCTCGCGCGTGGCCGTCGGCTTCCTGGCCCCCAGCCGACTGCCCGACGGGCGCTGGGAGTACAGCTCGCGTGACCTGCACGCCTGGCCCGAGCTCTACTTCCCCGGCGCCGGCTGGACCCGCTTCGAGCCCACGCCGCCCCAGCGCGCCGCGGACGTGCCCGACTACACCGCCGGCGACCAGGCGCCCCAGCCGCTTCCCGACGTCCCGGAGGCAGACCCCGGCGCCGCCCGCGGCGACGAGGCCGACCGGGCCGAGAACCGGCTACAGCCGGAGGTGACCGGGGAGCCCGCCGCGGCCCCCGGGGCGGAGTCGGCCGGCCCGTGGCGCGCGGTCGCCCTCGTCGGCCTGCCGGTGGTCCTGGCCGCACTGCTGCTCCTGGTGCCCGGTGCCGTGCGGCGCCGCCGGCGCCAGCGACGCCTGGCCGGGGACGTGCTGGAGGGGTGGGCCGAGCTGCGGGACACCGCTGTCGACCTCGGCGTCGCGTGGCCCGACGACCGCTCGCCGCGCGAGGTGCGGGCGGCGGTCTCCCGCCACCTCGGGACCACCACGGACCTCGACGTCGTCGTCGCGGCCGTGGAGCGCGCGAGCTACGCCTCGCCCGGCTCCCGCGACGAGGGGACCGACCCCGCGGTCGACGCCGCCGTCCGCGCCTGCCTGGACACCCTGCAGGAGCGGTCGACGACACGCCGCAGACGCGGTGCCCGGTGGTGGCCGCGCACCGTGGTCACCCGCCGCGGACGGCGCCGGGTGGCGAGCACCGGCGGCGACCAGCCCACCGACCGGCCCCTGGCAGAGCAGCTGCGCTGACCGGACCGTGCGGTCCGGTCGACCGGATTCGGGGGCCGCGAGCCGTCAGAAGCCGTTGCCCTCGCGGCGACGACGCCAGCGCTGCTCCATGCGCTCCATGAAGGAGCCGCCCGAACGGGAGGCGCCCTTGCCGGAGCCCGACGTACGCCCGCGGGCCTTGCGCGGCTTGAGCGAGCGACCGCCGTCGATGACCGCGAAGCCGGGGCTGCCGGCACCGGGTGCCGCGCCGGAGGCGTCGTCGGGCACCCGGACCTGCGGCTGACCGCGCAGGGAGGTCAGCGCGAGGGTGGCGCTGCCCAGCATGACCACGAAGCCGATGATGCCCACGACGACCTGGTTGGTGATGGCCCCGGTCATCAGCACGACGATCCCGACCACGAACACGACGGCGGCGAGCAGAGCACGGCGACGGGCTGTCCTGCGCATCGAGGTGCCCCGCAGGGTCGAAGCGAACTTCGGGTCCTCCTCGACGAGGGCGCGCTCCATCTGCTCGAGCAGTCGCAGCTCTTCTTCCGAGAGCGGCACCGGGTCCTCCCAGGGTCGGTCGTACCCGGTCGATCCGGGCGTTGGTCGAAGTCTAGGCAGGCCGCTCCACCGGCGGTAGGGACACCGGCGAATTCACCCCACCCCCGAGCAGGCTGGCCGGCCGCACGGCCGCGGAGCCGAACCGCCGCGTGGCCCGGTCGACCGCCCGGTCGGCCTCCGCCCAGCCCACCTCGCGCTCCCCGAGGACGTGCTGGTGGTGGATCCCCGCGCGGGCCCGCAACCCCTCCACCCGCACCCCGACCAGCCGCAGCGTGTCACCGCGCAGCCCCAGGGCGTCGTGCAGCGCGACGACGGCCGCGAAGACCTCCTGGGTGACGTCGGTGGCCTCCCCCAGCGTCCGGGAACGGGTCAGGGTGGTGAAGTCCGAGAAGCGCACCGTCAGGGCCACCGTGCGACCCGCGACACCGGCGGTCCGCATCCGGCCGGTCACCGAGGTGGTCAGGCGCAGCAGCTCGCGCAGGACCACGGCACGCTCGGCCGTGTCACGACCGAACGTCGAATGGGCGCCCATGGACTTGTCCGGGTCGTGCGTGACACCGGTGAAGACGGGCGCGTGCCGGGAGCGCACCTGCCGGCGGTCCGCGCCCCACGCGAGGGTGTGCAGGTGGGGGCCGAGATGCTCCCCGAGGTCGCGGCGCAGCACCTCGACCTCGGTCCGCGCGAGGTCGCCCACCGTGAGGTAGCCCCGCCGGCGCAGCCGGTCCCGGGTCTTCTCCCCCACCCCGTGCAGGTCGCCGACGTCGCGGTGGTGCAGGAAGGCCGCGACCTCGTCGGGGGCCACCACCCGCACGCCGTCCGGCTTGGCCCGGGTGCTGGCCAGCTTGGCGACCGAGACGGTCGCGGCCACCCCGACCGAGCAGGTGATCCGCTGCTCGTCGGCGATCCGCGCCCGCAGCTGCTCGGCGATCGCCAGCGGGGTGCCCAGGAGTCGGCCGGCACCGGAGACGTCCAGGAACGCCTCGTCCATCGAGACGCCCTCCACCAGCGGGGTCACCTGCCGGAAGGTCTCCATCACCGCGGCCGAGACGGTGGCGAACGCCGCGTGGTCGGGCTTCAGCACGACCGCGTCCGGGCACAGCCGCAGGGCCCGCGACCCGGGCATCGCCGAGCGCACGCCGTGCGCCCGGGCCAGGTAGTTCGCCGACAGCACGACCCCCCGGTGCCCCCCACCGACGAAGACCGGGGTGTCCTGCAGGTCCGGGCGGTCCCGCAGCGCGACCGAGGCGTAGAAAGCGTCCATGTCGACGTGCAGGACCGGGCAGGCCCGCGAGCGCTCGTAGGCGTCCGGGACGCTCACCACGACCCCCCTGCCGTGGTGACCGGCCGGACCGTCGTGACCGGCCGGGGACGGGCCTCAGCGGGCGAGCAGGTGGAGCTGGGTCGCCAGCGGGAGGTACTCCGGGCGCGAGGCCACCGCCCGCTCCAAGTCGAGCAGCGCGGTGGTCGCCCCGGGCTCGGCGTCGAGCAGGGCCCCGGGGACCAGGTCGGCGAAGACCCGCACGGCGTGCACCTCCCGGTCGGCGAACCCGGCCGCCGCGACGAGATCGTCCAGCTCGTCGTGGGTGAAGCGGCGCCCGGCGCGGTCGAGCGGCGCGCCCGGCTCAAGCGCCTCGCGCGCAGCCACGAAGTGCCCGGCCATCGCCCGGGCCAGCACCGCGGCGTGCCGCTGGGCCACCAGCAGGCTGAGCGCGCCACCGTCACGCACGACCGCCCGGAGGGTGTCCAGGGCCGTCCCCGGGTCGCCGACGACCTCGAGGACGCCGTGGCACAGCACGAGGTCGGCCCCGTCCGCGCCGAGGACGTCGAGCGTCGTGGACAGGTCACCCTGGACCGCGGCCACCTCGACCCCGCGCTCGCGGGCCCGGCGAGCCAGCGAGGCCAGGGCGTCGGGGCTCGGGTCGACCACCGTGACCCGGTGCCCGCGCTCGGCGACGGTGACGGCCGAGCCGCCGGTCCCACCGCCGATGTCGAGCACGTCGAGGGGCCCGGCGTCCAGGACGGGCCGCAGCGCGTCCCACACCACGGCCGTGCGGATCGCGCTCCTGCGCTCGCTGGGTCGCTCCGTCGCCGGCATGACGCACACCCTAGGAGACCGCCGCCCGATCCGCCCCGCTGCGCCCCGCGGGTCGCGCGGGTCGCGCCCGGCACCGACGCCGCACGCCGGACGGACGCCCCGGCGCCGCTCACCCCGCGCGGCGGGTCGGGGCGGACTGGCAGGCGGCCCACGACGACGGCACCGCGGCGTGCGGGACCAGGCCCAGCATCTCCTCCACCACGGCCAGGAACCGGTCGGCGTCGCGGACCAGGTCGTCGGCCTCGCGCTCGCCCACCGCGCGGGAGGACCCGGCCTCGGCCGCGGCCCGCTTGCCGGCCCCGGCGGCGAAGAAGGTCGCCCACTCGCCCAGCTCCGGCGCGACCTCGCTCAGCAGGACCCAGGCGTTCTTCTGCCGTCGCCCCCGGGACGGCTCGGGACGGGCACGCGCGGCGAGCAGCGCCGCCGCGGCGCGCAGGGCAGCGACGTGGGCGCAGGCGTAGCGCGTGGCGACGTCGGTGCTGCCGACCGCCTCGCTGAGGGACGCCGCGGACCGCCCGAGGTAGGAGTGGGTCGAGGCCGGCAGGCTCACCGGTCGCTCGACCACCGCGGTCCCCCGCCCGTGCTGCCGCCCCGCCCGGTCCTCGCGTCGTGCCGCCATGTCGCGTCTCCTCGCCCGTCCGTCGAACACGTGTTCGAACGACTCGAACGGTACACCGGCCCGCCGACACCCCGTCAAGACCCGCGGGGCCACCCGCCGCGCTAGCGCGTGACCGCGGGCCGCTCGGAGTCGGCGACCCGTCGCAGGAAGAGGGAGACCGACGGGCGCCACAGCGCCACCAGCGTCGCGACCTCGACCACCAGGCCGGCGACCGACACCACCACGAACGACGTCGGCGGCGACGTGCGGAGGGCCGCCACGGTGGCCAGCACCACGAAGGCGATGATCCCGGCCAGGCACCACCGTGCCCAGCCGTGCCCCGCGCGGAGGAAGGCCAGCATGAGCAGCGCCGAGCCGACGAAGGTCCCGCAGCACACCAGCGCCACCGGTACGAACGACAGCGGGGCGATGGTGCTGTCGGGCGGCTGCCCGGCGGTCCAGGCGTCCATCAGGGGCTCGCTCTGCACCACCACCAGGGCCGCGGTGAGCACGCCCACCAGGACCTGGGCCCACACCCCGCGGGCCACCCAGGTCAGGGCCCGCGGACGGGCCGGGCCGGTCGTCGCCGAGGTCGGCTCCGCTGCTGTGCTCACGTGGTGGTCTCCCGCCGGGGCCGCGCCCCCTGCTCCGCTGTGCCCCCGGCGCGACGGCCGGGTCCGCTGGTCGGTCCGGGACGCCCGGCACGTCGCCCGTCTAGGGTCCGGGCATGACGTCCGAGCATCCTGGTGTCACCCGGTTCCGTGCCGCGCACGCGGAGCGCGGCGGGACCGGTGAGGTGGTCATTCTGCCTGACGCCGCCCACACCGCGGTCCTCGCCGCCGCAGCGCTCGGCTGCGAGGTGGGGGCGATCGCCAACAGCCTGCTCTTCGAGGCCGACGGGCACCCCGTCCTGGTGCTGACCAGCGGTGCCCACCGGGTCGACACGTCGGCGGTGGCCGAGCGGATCGGCACCGGACCGCTGCGTCGCGCCTCCGCCGAGCTCGTCCGGGCCGCGACCGGGCAGGTGATCGGGGGCGTGTCCCCCCTCGGCCACCCGGCGCCCGTGCCCACCTACGTCGACACCTGGCTGCGTCACCACCCCCGGGTCTGGGCGGCCGCCGGCCACCCGGCGGCGGTCTTCTCCACCGACGCCGACGAGCTGGTGAGGATGACCGGCGCCCGCGAGATCGACGTCGAGCGAGCGTCCGGGGGCGACCGGACCTAGGGTCGCGCCATGGCACGCGTGGTGGTGGTCGGGGGCGGGCTCGCCGGTCTGGCGGTCGCCCTGCGGCTGGTCAAGCAGGGCGAGGAGGTCACCCTCGTCGAGCGCGCACCGTCCCTCGGGGGCGCCCTGCGCCCGGTGGAGGCCGACGGGTGGTCGTGGGACGGGGCCGTCACCTGGACGATGCTGCCCGCGGTGGTGCGCGACCTGGTGCACAAGACCGGCCGGCCGCTCGAGCGCGAGCTGGACCTGCAGCCGGTGCCGGTGCTGCGCGAGCACCGCTTCGTCGACGGCACCCGGCTGCTGCTGCCCGGCGGGTCCCGGCAGGCCCAGCGACGGGCGTTCGAGGAGCTCGGCGTCGGTCTCGGCGACCAGTGGCTGGCCCACACCGACGCCTACGCCCCGGTCTGGGAGACCCTGCGCCGCGGCTACCTCGAGCCGTGGGAGACCACCGGCACCGGGCCCTCGGCGCAGGCGCAGGCACTCCTCGGCTCGCGGGAGACCCTGCGGCGGCGGCTGCGTGGGGCCCTGCGCGACGACCGTCTAGCCGACGTCGCGGCCCACCCCCTCGTCGTCGACGGCCACACCCCGCGCGACGTCCCGGCCTGGGCCGGGGTCGCGTCGTGGCTGGAGCAGTGCTTCGGCGGCTGGCGCGTCGCCGGCGGCACGGCACGGCTGCTCGACCTGCTCGTCGGCCGGCTCGCCCTGCGCGGGGTCGGGGTGCACACCGGCACCGACGTGCTCGACGTCGTGGTGCGCTCCGGGTGCGTCGCCGGCGTGGCCACGACCGCGGGCGTCCTCGACGCCGACGTGGTCGTGTGCGCCGTGGACCCCCGCCGGCTGCCCGCGCTGGCCCCGCTGGTGCGGGCCACCGTGCCGGCGCTGCCCCCGGCGCTGACCCACGTCGGGCTCCACGACCCCCCGCCGCTCGACCACGAGCTCGTGCTGCACGGCGACCCCCTGGTCGTCGTGCGCCCCTCCGGCCCGGGCGCCTGGACCGTGCTCGGACGCGGTCGCGGCGCCTCGGACCCCCTCGGTGACCTGGCGCGGGCGGGCCTCGACGTGCGCGACCGGGTGGCGGCCCGGGTCGACCGCACGCCCCGCAGCCTCGTGGAGGAGTGGGGCGGCTCGCCGCTGGGGGTGCTCTGGCAGGGCCGGGGCACCGCGCGCCACCGGATCGGCCCGCGCACCCCGGTGCCCGGCCTGTACGCCGCCGGGGCGCACGCCGTGCCCGGTGCGGGGGTCCCGTTCGTCGGGATGTCGGCGGCGCTCGTGGTGCACGCCGTGCTGGCCGACCTCGGCCGGCCCGTGGAGCCCTGAGCCCGGGCCCGAGCCCGGACCGGGACCGGGACCGGCTCAGACCCGGACGTCGAGGGCGGAGAAGATCTCCAGCGTCGCCTTGGACCGGTTCAGCGTGTAGAAGTGGAGCCCCGGGGCGCCGCCGTCCAGCAGGTCGCGGCACAGCTCGGCCGCCATCGCGACCCCCTCGGCCCGCATCGCCGCGGCGTCGCCGGCGTGCGCAGAGATCCGGTCGACCACGTCGCCCGGCACCGTGGTGCCGATCAGCTCGCCCTGCTTCTCGATGTTGGCCAGGTTGAGGATCGGCATGATCCCGGGCAGCACCGGGAGGTCGCAGCCGCGGTCGCGCACCCGCTGCACCAGGGAGAAGTAGTCCTCGGCCCGGAAGAACATCTGGGTGACCGCCCACTCCGCGCCGGCGCGGGCCTTCGCCACCAGCACGTCCGCGTCGTGGTCCAGGGACGCCGACGACGGGTGCTGCTCGGGGAAGGCCGCCACCCCGATCCGGAAGTCGCCACGGGCGTGGGCCAGGTCGACGAGCTCCGTGGCGTGGTCGAGGCCGCCGGGCGTCGCCGTCCACGCGGCCCGCGGCCCCTCCTCCGGGTCGCCGCGCAGCGCGAGCACGTGGTGCACGCCGGCGGCGGCGTAGGTGTCCAGGATCGCCTCGAGCTCGGTGCGCGTGTGGCCGACGCAGGTCAGGTGCGCGATCGGGACCATCGAGGTCTCGTGGGCGATCCGGCTGGTGATCCGCACGGTCGAGTCGCGGCTCGATCCGCCCGCGCCGTACGTCACGGAGACGAAGGTCGGCCGGTACGGCTCCAGCTCGCTGATCGCCCGCCAGAGCTGCTCCTCGCCGGCCTCGTCCTTCGGCGGGTAGAACTCGAAGGAGAACGACCGACCGCCCTCCGCGAACAGCTCCGCCATGCTGCGCCCAGGCCCCATCGACATGTCGTCGAGCGTAGGCGGGGCGCTCCCACCCCTCCCAATCCCGGCCGCACCCGCCCACGGCCTAGCCTCAGGGCGTGAGCCTCTCCTCCGAGCCCGCCGCGCGGACGCCGTGGGACGCCACCGCGTTCCGCGCCGGGGTGCAGCACGCCCTCGACTCCTTCCTCGACGAGCAGGCCGTCCGCCTCGCCCCGGTCGGGCCGGACGCCGACCTGCTGGTCGAGGAGGCACGCCGGTTCGTACGCGGGGGCAAACGGCTCCGCGCGTCGTTCTGCTGGTGGGGCCACCTGGCCGTCGACCCGGCACCGGCCGACGAGGCCGCGCTGCTGCGCGCCTGCGCCGCGCTGGAGCTCCTGCACGCCAGCGCCCTGCTGCACGACGACGTCCTGGACGCCTCCGACACCCGGCGCGGGTCCCCCACCACGCACCGGATGCTCGAGGCACGCCACCGCGCGGCGGGGTGGACCGGCGGTGCCGCGGCCTACGGCGAGGCCGGCGCGATCCTGCTCGGCGACCTGGTGCTCTCGTGGGCCGACGAGCTGCTGCGCCGCTGCGGCTTGGCGGCGGACCGGGTCGGGGCCGCGATGGCCGTCTACGACCAGTGCCGCAGCGAGGTGATCGCCGGGCAGTTCCTCGACGTGTCGGTGCAGGCCCGCGGCCGTGCCGACGTCGACGCGGCGATGACCGTGCTGCGCTACAAGTCGGCGAAGTACTCCGTCGAGCGTCCCCTGCACATCGGCGCCGCGCTGGCCGGCGCCGGACCGGACGTGCTGGCCGACCTCTCCCGCTTCGGCCTCCCGCTCGGCGAGGCCTTCCAACTGCGCGACGACCTCCTCGGCGTCCTGGGCGATTCGGCCGTGACCGGCAAGCCCGCGGGTGACGACCTCGTCGAGGGCAAGCGCACCGTGCTGGTGGCGCTGGCCCTCGACGGGGCCGCGCCGGCGGACCGCGCGCGCCTCGACGCGGCGCTCGGCACGCCGCTGAGCGTCGACGACGTGGCCGACCTGCGCCGCATCATTGTGGACTCGGGGGCGGCGGAGCAGGTCGAGGAGGTCATCGACGCGCTCTCGCGACGCGCGCTGGAGGCACTGGACACCGCACCGCTCGACGAGCGGGCCCGCGCCGTGCTCGGCGACCTCGCGACCGCCGCGACCCAGCGAACCCTCTGAGGTCAGCGCCGTCCGAGCAGGGGCAGGCCGAGGTCCGGGCCGTCGCCCAGCAGCAGCACGACGGTGGGGGCCCGGTCGTGGGCGGTGACCACCCGCAGCGCGCCGCGGGTGGCCCGGGGGTGCTCGGTGGCCAGGCCGGCCCAGTCGTCGCTGACCAGCAGCAGCGGAGGGCGGGCCGGCAGTGCGCGCACCCGCTCCTCCAGGGCGTCCAGGTTGTGCCCGTGCAGCCCGGAGACGCCCAGCGCCGCCCCCAGCGCCGCGACCAGGTCCGCGCGGCCGTCGAGACCGCCGGTGACCAGCCGGGTGGCGCGCCACCCGGCGCGCCCGGCGACGCGGACCACGCGGGCGGCGTCGTACGACGCGGGCGCCGTGGGCCACCGGAAGGCACCGGGCTGCCCGCCGCCGGCGAGGAGGTCGGCGAGCGCGGTCATCGGCTCGCTGCCGTCGACGGCGTCACGAGATGATGCGCTCGAAGGAGTCGTAGTGGTCGGCGGTCCAGAACAGCTCGTCCGGCTCCCCGGCCACGACGCGCCGTGCCCCACGGTCGGACGAACCGGGCGTCGGCACGGTGTACTCGGTGTAGTAGCCGTCCTCGCGGTCGGGCAGGATCCCCTCCCGGTTGTAGAACGTGCCGCCGTCCTCGTCCTCGGGGTACGGCCCGCCGTCGGCGATCAGCTCGACGGTGTCGAGCGCCTCGGGCGGCAGCTCGTCCAGGGAGACCCAGGTCAGCCCGGTCTCGGGGTCGACCTCGCCGCTCTGCGGGACGGACGCGGCGCCGCCGTCGGGACCACCGTCGACGTCGTCGGAGGTCGAGGCGAAGCCCGGCGGGTTCCCGCTCCCGGTCGGCGTGCCGGGGTCGCCGCCGCTGACGAACCAGATGCCGACGACGACGCCGACCACCAGCAGGATCGCCAGCAGTCCCGAGGGGTTCGGCTTCCACCCGGGCTCGCGGGGCGGGGCGGGCATCACCACGGCGCGCGTCCTAGAAGGCCATCGCCTGGGCGCGCCGCTTGGCCTCCGAGCCGCGGTTCTCGCGCAGCGCGTCGATCGGGCGGCCGGGCAGGTCGAGATCGAGGTAGAGCCAGGCGATCGCCTCACGGTCGTCGTAGCCGCCGTCGTGCAGGACGGTGAGGATGCCCGGCAGACCCTTGACCGGCAGCATCTCCTCGTCGTCGACGAAGTCGGCCGGGACCTGCTGGCCGGTGCCGGGGACCGGCACGGCCGCGGCGAGCTCGTGGTCGCGGATCATCGTGCGGACCTTGGCCGGGGTGACGCCCAGGCGCTCGGCGGCCTCCGCCCAGGTGAGCCAGGCGGGCACGAGGGCCGCCAGGTCCTGGTCGGCGAGGCGGACGGGGGTGGGCTCGCTCATGGCCGCATCGTCTCACCGTCGACGCTCACCCGCCACGCCGGGAGCGGCCGTGGCCCGGGCCCCCGGGGCCCCGCCACCTACGATGTGGGTCCCGGGCCCTCCCCGCCCGGATGCAGGAGGCCCACCCGTGCACACCGACCAGTCGGGACCCGCGCCGGCGCGCCGGCCCCGGCCGGGACCCCGTGCCGTCCCTGTCGACCCCCTGCACGGCCGGCTGCTGGACGGGCGCTACCGCGTCGGGCCCACCATCGCCCGTGGTGGCATGGCCACCGTCTACGAGGCGACCGACCTGCGGCTCGACCGGACCGTCGCGGTGAAGGTGATGCACGCCCACCTCGTCGGGCACGGGCACGACGGCGGGGTCGGCGACGACGTCGCGATGCGGTTCGTGCGCGAGGCCCGCGCGGCCGCCCGGCTCTCCCACCCCCACGTCGTGGCGGTCTTCGACCAGGGCGACGACGACGGCGTGGTGTTCCTGGCCCTGGAGATGGTGCGCGGCGGGACCCTGCGCGACGTGCTGGCCGCAGAGGCGCCGATGCCCCCGGCCCGGGCGCTGGCCCTGCTGGAACCCGTGCTCTCGGCGCTCGCCGCAGCCCACCGCGCCGGGCTCGTCCACCGCGACGTGAAGCCGGAGAACGTCCTGATCGCCGAGGACGGCACCGTCAAGGTCGCCGACTTCGGCCTGGCCCGCGCCGTCGGCGCCGACACGCGCCACACCGCCACCCAGGGCGTCCTCATCGGCACCGTGTCCTACCTGGCCCCGGAGCTGGTCGTGGAGGGCCGCGGCGACGCACGCGCCGACGTGTACGCCGCCGGGGTCGTGCTCTACGAGATGCTGACCGGCGCCAAGCCGCACGAGGGCGAGAGCCCGATCCACGTCGCCTACCAGCACGTCCACGCCGACGTCCCCGCGCCGAGCGCGCGGGTCCCGGGTCTGCCGGCGTACGTCGACGCGCTGGTCGCCCGGGCCACGGCCCGGGACCGGGACCAGCGCCCCGCCGACGCCGACGTGCTCCTGCGCCAGGTGCGCCGGGTGGCCCAGGCCCTGGCCGACGGCGTCCCGGAGGACCCGGAGCTGGTGCTGGACCTGCGCCCCGTCCCGACCCCCGTCCCGGCCCCGGTGACGGCCCCGGACCCCTCACCCGAGGACGCCGACACGGGTCCCGTGGCACCCCCGGCGCCGGTCGTCGAGCACACCACCGCCTACGCCACCCGCTCCGCCCACCCCGCGACCGCGACGTCGGCCCGCCCCGCCCGGCCCTCGGCCCCCACGTCCCCGGCGGCACCCGCACGCCGTCGGCGCGGCCTGCTGCTCGTGCTCGGACTCGTCCTGGCCCTCGTCGTCGTGGGCGGCGGCTACTGGGTCGGCTGGGGGCGCTACACCGCCGCCCCCGCCGTGCTCGGCGTCGGCGTCGCGACGGCCGAGGAGCGACTGGCCTCGGCGGGCCTCGAGCTGGACGTCGCGGACGAGACCTTCTCCGAGACCGTCCCCGCCGGGCGGGTCATCAGCACCGACCCCGGGCCCGGGGGCCGGGTCCTGCCCGGGGGCACGGTGGAGGCCGTGGTCTCCCGCGGGCAGGAGCGCTACGACGTGCCGGCGCTGGCCGGGCGCGGGGTCGACGAGGCGCAGGACGCCCTGCTGGAGCTCAACCTGGACCCGGACGACACCGTCGAGCGGTGGTCCGAGGAGGTGCCCGAGGACACCGTGGTCGGGACCCGTCCCGCCGCCGGCACCACGCTGCGCGCCGGGTCGCCGGTCGACCTCGTGGTCAGCCGCGGTCCCCGGCCCCGCCAGGTGGGCGACTGGGTCGGTCAGGACTACGACACCGCGGCCGCGGCGCTCCAGCAGCGCGGCCTGCAGCCGGTGGTCGGCGGCGAGGCCTTCGACGACACGGTGCCCGAGGGGGCCGTGATCTCCCAGGAGCCCCCGGGCGGCACGCTGTTCCAGGACGGGACGGTCACCTTCACCGTGTCCCAGGGTCCCGAGCTGGTCGCTGTGCCCGGCGTGCTGGCCGCCGGGATCGACTCGGCCACCGACACCCTCGAGGCCGCCGGGTTCGAGGTGGAGGTCGCCAACGACGACTCCTTCGTCGGCCTCGGCTTCGTGGTCGGCTCAGACCCGGGCGAGGGCGAGATGGTCCCTCGCGGCAGCACGATCACGCTCTACGTGGTCTGAGCGGGCCGCACCGCCCGGGACGTCGTGCGCATGGTGCACCCGTGTCCCCGGGACGTATGACGTCCCGCCGGGCGGGCGCGGGCTACGGGGACCCGACCCACTCCTCGGTGCCGTCGCCGAAAGCCTGGTGCTTCCAGATCGGGACCTCGTCCTTCAGGGTGTCGATCAGGTCGCGGGAGGCGTCGAAGGCCGTGCCGCGGTGGGCCGACGCGGTCGCCACCACGACGGCGAGGTCGCCGATGGCCAGGGTGCCGACCCGGTGCACGGCGGCGAGCCCCGAGACGTCGTGGCGCCCGGCCACGCGGTCGCAGACGTCCTGCAGACGGGCCAGCGCACTGGGGTGGGCCGAGTACTCCAGCCCGTCGACGCCCTTGCCGTCGTCGTGGTCGCGGACCCGGCCGACGAAGAGCGTCAGCCCGCCCGAGGAGTCGTCGTCGAGGGCGTCGACGACCTCGACGACGTCGAGCGGGGTCTCGCGGATGTCGACGAGCCGGACGGCGGGATGGGGCACGGGCGCAGCATAGGAGACCGCTGGCGGCAGGACGTAGCCTGGAGCCATGAGCGACAAGCCAGGCGACCCGTCCGACGAGGGCTCCGAGCAGGGCCAGAACCCCTTCAAGGGCACACCCTTCGAGCAGCTGTTCTCCGCGTTCGGTGGAGGTGGGGCGTTCGGTGGGGCGTTCGGTGGGGCGCCGGGTGCCGGCGGCGCCGGCGGTGCGGGCGGCTTCCCCGGGATGGCCGGCCTCGGCGGCCCGGGCGGTTTCGACCTGAGCCAGGTGCTCGGGCAGATCCAGTCCCTGATGCAGCCCTACGACGGCCCGCTGAACTGGGAGGTCGCCACCGACCTGGCCCGCAAGCAGGCCGCCTCCTCCCCGGACCCGTCCCCGACCCGCAAGCAGTCCGACGCGGTGGCCGACGCGGTCCGCCTGGCCGACCACTGGCTGGACACCACCACCGACCTCCCCTCGGGCGTCACCTCCACCGCGGCCTGGAGCCGCGCCGAGTGGGTCGTCCACACCCTCGACGGCTGGAAGGTCCTCGTCGACCCCGTCGCCGAGCGCTCGGCGTCCGGCCTGGCCTCGGCGCTGCCCGAGGAGGCCCGCGCCGCGGCCGGGCCCATCCTCGGCTTCCTCGGCAAGGCCGTCGGCGCGATGCTCGCGACGCAGGTCGGCTCCGGCCTGGGCGCGCTCGCCGGTGAGGTGCTCAGCGTGTCGGAGGCCGGCGTCCCCCTCGGGGAGCCCGGCCGCGCCGCGCTCGTGCCGGCCAACGTCGCCGTCTTCGCCGAGGGCCTCGACGTCGGCGAGGACGACGTGCTGCTCTACCTCGCGCTGCGCGAGGCCGCCCACCAGCGCCTCTTCGCCAACGTCCCCTGGCTGCGCGGGCACGTCGTCGGCGCGGTCACCGACTACGCCCGCGGGCTCGAGGTCAACGCCGAGGGCATGCAGCAGCGGATGCAGGAGCAGCTCCAGGGCATCGATCCCTCGAACCCGGAGTCGTTGCAGCAGCTGATGGAGGGCGGGCTCTTCGACGTGCCGAAGTCCCCCGCCCAGGAGGAGGCGCTGGAGCGGCTCGAGATCGTCCTGGCCCTGGTCGAGGGCTGGGTGGACGAGGTCGTCGACCAGGCCACGGTCGAGCGGATGCCCTCGGCCGGCAAGCTGCAGGAGGCCTTCCGGCGCCGCCGCGCCACGGGCGGCCCCGCCGAGCAGGCCTTCGCCGCGCTGGTCGGGCTGGAGCTGCGCCCGCGCCGGCTCCGCGACGCCTCGACCCTGTGGGGCTCGCTGCGCACCCGGCAGGGCGTCGAGGCCCGCGACGGGGTGTGGACCCACCCGGACCTGCTGCCCACCGCGGCCGACCTCGACGACCCGCTCGGCTTCCGTGAGGACGCCGCCGCTCCCGAGGCGCTGACGGAGGACGCCTTCGACGCCGAGCTCCGGCGTCTGCTCGACGGGCCCGGGGACACGGCACCCGAGGGCGCGGCGCCCGAGGACGACGGTCCCGCCCCCACCACGACGTGAGCCTGCACGCCGACGCCCTGGCCTCGCTGGAGGCCTGGGCGGCACCCGACAGCGCCCAGGAGGCGCTGCGCGCCCGGTACGCCGCGCACCTGCGTGACCACCCCGACGGCCTCGACCGGGCCTGCCGGCCCGACCACCTCACGGCGAGCACGCTGGTGCTGGACCACGACCGCACCCACGTGCTGCTGACGCTGCACGCGAAGGCGCGGCGCTGGTTCCAGCTCGGCGGGCACTGCGAGCCGGGTGACCAGACCCTGGCCGGGGCCGCGCTGCGCGAGGCCACGGAGGAGTCCGGCCTCGCCGGCCTGGACCTCGACCCCGTGCCGCTCGCCCTCGACGAGCACGAGGTGCCCTTCTGCGGGCCGGGCCCCGGGGCGGAGGCCGACGGCCTGCTCGTGCACCACCTCGACGTGCGCTACGTCGCCGTCGCCCCCGCGGGTGCCGCGCACGCCGCGAGCGAGGAGTCGCTGGACCTGCGGTGGTGGCCGGTCGCCGCGCTGCCGGCGGGCGCCGGGGAGCTGGCCCCCGTGGTGCGGCGCGCCGTGGCCAGGGCCGCGGACGGTGCGGCGGACGGTGTGGCGGACGGCTCGGCGGGGCGGGGTCAGTCCACGTGGTCCGGGGGCGGCGGCTCGACCCGCGCTGCGGCCGACCAGCCCAGCAGGTAGCCCTTGGCCTTCTCGGCGTGGGGATAGGTGTCGACCCACGCCCAGAAGCGCTCGTCGTGCCCCGGCTCGAGCAGGTGGGCCAGCTCGTGGACCAGGACGTAGTCCACGACCCAGGACGGCATGCCCTGCAGCCGCGACGAGAGCCGGATGCTGCGGTCACCGGGCGTGCAGGAGCCCCACCGCGACTGCTGGTTGTCGACCCACCGGACCGAGCCCGGCGCGGCGAGGCCGCCCAGCCAGCGGTCGCTGAGCAGCCGGGCCCGCTCGGCCAGGTCGTCGTGGGACCACGCGGGGCGCTGCTCGGCACGGCGTACCCGGGCCACCATCTCGCGCACCCACCGGCGCTCGTCGCCCCGGCTCATCCCCGCGGGGACGAGCACCACGATGCGGTCGCCGTCGCGGCGGGCCGAGACCGTGCGGCGGCGCCGCGTGGAGCGGCGGATCTCGACCTCGGGCTCGCCACCAGCCGGGTCGTCGGCGTCGGCGAGCGGGCTCACAGCCGCGAACCTAGCCGTTCGCCCACGTCAGGAGCCGCTCCCGCGGCCAGGTGTTGACGATCCGTTCGGCGTCGATGCCGGCCGCCTCGGCCCGCTCGCAGCCCAGCACCGGGAAGTCCAGCTGTCCCGGGGCATGGGCGTCACTGTCGATCGAGAACAGGCACCCGGCGTCGCGGGCCTGCTCCAGCAGCCGGGTCGGCGGGTCCCGACGCTCGGGCCGGGCGTTGATCTCGACCGCGACGCCCTCCTCGGCGCAGGCCGCGAAGACCACGGCCGCATCGAACTGCGACTCCGCCCGGGTCCCGCGCCCGCCGGTGACCAGACGCCCCGTGCAGTGGCCGAGCACGTTGCTGCGGGGGTGCCGCACCGCCTCGACCATCCGGCGGGTCATCGCGTCGGCGTCCATCGCCAGCTTGGAGTGCACGCTGGCGACCCGCAGGTCGAGGCGGGCCAGCATCTCGTCGGTCTGGTCCAGGCCGCCGTCGTCGAGGACGTCGACCTCGATGCCCTTGAGGAGCGTGAAGGCGTGGCCCCCGGCCGCGAGGTGGTCGTTGACCGCGTCGACGACGTCGAGCTGGCGCGCCAGCCGCTCCGCGCTGAGCCCCCGGGCGACCTTCAGCCGC
>JBBSKO010000003.1:0-31258 GCA_038256225.1 Propionibacteriales bacterium
AAGAGCCACAGCGCCAGCGCCGCGGCGACGACGGCGCAGACCGCGGCCCCGGCGAAGACGGCCTGCTCCTGCGGGATGCTGGCCGCGGCCAGCAGGTCGGTGTAGGCCTGGCAGCGGGTGCGCCCGTCGCACACGTCGACCGCGGCGGGCATGGGGTCGTCCTCCAGCGCGGCGTAGTAGCGGCGCAGCCCGATCGCGGTGAGCGCCGAGATGCCGACCAGCATGCCGACCATCCGCGCGACGACGACCACGGCGCTGGCCAGGCCGTGCACCGCGGCGTCGGTGCTGGCCAGCACGGCGGCGTTGACCGGGGCCAGGGCCAGCCCGAAGCCGAACCCGCAGGCCACCAGGACCACGTCGGAGGCGATGCTCTCGAGGCTGTCCACGCCCCAGGTGCTCATCACCGCGAAGGCGGCGGCGGCGAGCAGCATCCCGGCAGCGGTGATCACGCCGGCCGGCAGGAGGCGCACGAGGTAGCCGCCGACGACGGCGCCGACGGGCAGCGCGACCAGGAACCGCACCAGCACCAGCGCGGCCATCAGCTGGGAGTCCTGGTAGGTCGTGGTGCGCGCGAACAGCGGGATGTCCACGACCGCGGCGATCAGGGCAGCGCCGACGAAGAGGCTGACCACCGCCGCACCCCAGGCCGGGCGGGCCCGCAGCGCCCCCCGGGGCACCAGCGGGTCGCTCGCCCGGCGCAGGTGCACCACCAGCGCCACGGTGGCCAGCGCGGAGCCGAGGAGGTACCACCAGCCCTGCTCGGCGAAGAGCTCGATCGCGGGGTCGGCGGTCGCGAAGGCGAGGATCACCCCGCCGAGCGCGACGGCGAGGTACGTCGCCCCGACCAGGTCCGCGGCCCGGGCCGTGCGCCACCACCCGCGCAGGTCCAGCAGCGGCCGCCGCGCCACCAGGCACCACGCCACCAGCAGGGCCAGGGCCACCATCGCGGCCAGGCCCACCGGCGTCAGCCAGCGGCCGCCCGGCACCAGCCCGACGAAGACCTGGCCCCAGGTGAGGTCGCGCAGCAGGGCCGAGGGCCGGAGCACGACCAGCAGCGCCATCGCGGTGGCGAGGAGCAGCAGGAGCAGCCCGACGAGGTCCGGTCGCCGTGGTCCGGGCGGTCCGACGCCGTGCGGCGTACGCCCGGCCGCCGCCCGGACCGCCGGGTCCCGCCGGGCCAGCGCCCGCACGGCCAGCGCGAGGACGACGCCGACGACCAGGTTGAGGACGAAGATCGCGCGCCAGTCGGCGACGGCCAGCACCACCGCGCCGAGCAGGGGACCGAGCACGGACCCGGCCTCCTGGACCGCCGAGACGATCCCGAGCGGCACCCCGCGCCGGTGGGCGGGGTAGAGGTCGGCGACCAGCGCCAGCGTGGCCGGCACCAGGCCGCCGCCGCCGAGACCCTGCAGGAAGCGGCCGACCACCATGCTGGGCATGTCGTAGGCCAGCGCGGTGACCAGCGAGCCGAGGGCGAAGACGACCAACGAGCCCACCAGCACGGGGGTGCGTCCGCGCAGGTCCGCGATCCGGCCGATCAGCGGCAGGATCGCGACGTAGCCGAGCAGGAAGCCGGAGATGATCGGGGCCGCCCGCTGGAGCTCCTCGGCCGAGACGCCGACCGAGGCGACCATGTCGGGCAGGGCCAGCACGACGACGTAGGTGTCGGCGGCCGCGAAGGCCACCGCGACGGCGGCCATGGCCAGCAGCACCCGCGAGCGGGTCGCGACCCGCTCCGACCCGCTCACGGTGCGGTGATGTCCTGCTCGGTGCCGTAGTCGGTCAGGTCGACGGTGTAGGTCATCTCGGCGCTCGCGGGGTAGAACACCCCGGTCAGGTCCGCCGAGCGAAGCTCGCCGTCCTCGGTGATCGTGTAGACCACGTCGAAGTCGCCCTCGGCCGAGGGGATGACGTTGGTCATCACCTCGTCGGTGACGGTGCCGGAGTACTCCGTCAGCACCTCGTCGTTGTCGGTACCGCCCCGGACGGTCTCGCCCTCGGTGGGCTCCTCGGTCGCGGTCAGCAGGGTCGAGACGCCCTGCTCGGGATCGATCAGCTCCGCCGGGTCGGGGGCGCCGTACTCGCCGGGGTCGATGGTCTGGAAGCCGGGCACGAGCGGCAGCTCGGCGTAGACCTCGCCGCCGACGGCGACCACGGGCACCTCCACGGAGTTGCCGGCCAGGCTGACCGCGATCTCGCCCTCGAACGCGGGCGCCGCGGTGGCCACGCCGGTGGCGCTGGTGATGCCGGTGGTGCCGTCGGGCAGGTTCTCGGTGGTCAGCGACAGCTGCACGCCCGCGGTGTCGTCGAGCAGGGTCTTGGCCAGGGCCAGGACCTCCTCGGGCGTCGCCTCCCCGTCGTCGCCGGCGGCGCCCTGGTCGCCGGAGCAGCCGGCGAGCAGGCCGACCGGGACGAGGAGGGCCGCGGCGAGGGCGGCGGAGGGCAGGGAGGACGCGCGCGGGCGCGGTCGGAGGGCGCGGCGGAGCATGCGCTCAGCCTCCCACACCGTCGGTCGCCGGCCCGGTCGCCGGCCCGGTCGCCGGCCCGGTCTCGGCGCCGGTGTCGGGGCCGGGTCCCGTCCCGGCCCCGAGGGCCGCGGGGGAGGCGCCCAGGGCCCCGGCACAGGCCGCGACGGGCTGGGCCAGCGGGACCCCGGACCCGTCGCGGCGACCGGTCGGGGCGGGCAGCTCGACGGGTGCGCCGCTCGCGGCCGCGGCGCGCGCCGGGGCCGGGCCGACCCAGGCCAGCAGCAGGGTGTCCTCGCCGCGCAGGAGGCGGTGGCAGCGGACCCCGCCGGTGGCGCGGCCCTTGGCGGGGTACTCGCTGAACGGGGTCAGCTTCGCCGCGCCGACCTCGGTGCCCGGCAGCGCCGTGGAGGCGCCCGAGACGGTCAGCACCTCGTGGCCCTGCGGTGCGGCCGGGTCGGTGGCGCCGAAGAACAGCACCCGCTCGCCGGCGCCGAGCTTGATGCCGGCGACGCCCCCGCCCGTACGACCCTGGGGCCGCACCGCGTCGGCGCCGAAATGCAGCAGCTGGGCGCCGCTGGAGACGAAGCACAGCTGCTCGGTGCCGGTGGTCAGCTCGACGGCGCCGACGACCTCGTCGCCGTCGGCGAGGCGGACGACCTCCCAGGCGTCGCGGTTCAGCACCTCGGGGTTGACCCGCTTGACCGTCCCGGTGCGGGTGCCGAGGGCCAGGCCGGGGCCGTCCTCGGCCAGGGAGCACAGCGCGAGGGCGCGCTCCCCGGGCTCGAGGACGAGCAGCTCGGTCAGCGGCACCCCGCCCTGGAGGTCGGGGTGGGAGTTCGACGGCGGCAGCGCCGGGAGGTCCAGCACCCCGAGCCGGTGCAGGCGGCCGGCGGAGGTGAGCACCCCGACCTCCCCGCGCGTGGTGGCGCGGACCGAGGAGACCACGACGTCGTGCGCCCGGCGGGCGTCGCTGCCGTCGACGGCCCCGGCGACCCCGCCGCCCGCGGTGTCCGGGTCCAGCGGGGCGGTGCGGGCCAGCAGGCCGGCCGAGGACAGCAGGGCCAGGCAGGGGTCGTCGGCGACCTCGAGCGCGCCGGCGGCCGCCGCGGCGGCCGGCGCCCCGGCCGACTCGAGCAGCACGGTACGACGCGGGGTGCCGTAGGTGGCCGCGACCTCGGCGAGCTCCGTGGAGACCACCCCGCGCAGCAGGGCGTCGTCGGCCAGGATCGCGTCGAGCTCCTCGATCTCGCGGCGCAGCTGCTCCTGCTCCTTCTCCAGCTCGATCCGGCTGAAGCGGGTCAGCCGGCGCAGCTGCATCTCCAGGATGTAGTCGGCCTGGGCCCGCGACAGGTCGAAGACCGTGCTCAGCCGCTCGCGGGCCGCGCCGGCGTCGTCGCTGGAGCGGATCACCGCGATCACCTCGTCGATGTCCAGCAGCGCGACCAGGAGACCGTCGACGAGGTGCAGCCGCTCGGCCTTGCGGTCGCGGCGGAACTGCGTGCGACGGCGGACGACCTCGAACCGGTGGGCCAGGAACACCTCGAGCATCTGCTTCAGGCCCAGCGTGCGCGGCTGGCCGTCGACCAGCGCCACGGCGTTGATGCCGAAGGAGTCCTCCAGCGGCGTCGACTTGTAGAGCTGCTCGAGCAGGGCCTCGGGCACGAAGCCGTTCTTGACCTCGATCACCAGCCGCAGGCCGTGCTCGCGGTCGGTGAGGTCCTTGATGTCGGCGATGCCCTGCAGCTTCTTGCCCTGCACGAGGGTCTTGATCCGCTCGACGACCTTCTCGGTGCCCACGCCGTACGGCAGCTCGGTCACCACGATGCCCTTGCGGCGCCCGACCGGCTCCACGCGGGCCGTCGCGCGCATCTTGAACGACCCGCGCCCGGTCTCGTAGGCGTCGCGGATCCCGGCCAGGCCGACGATCTTGCCGCCGGTGGGCAGGTCGGGCCCGGGCACGAACCGCATCAGGTCCTCGGTGCCGGCCCCCGGGTGGGTGATCAGGTGGCGCAGCGCCTGGACGACCTCGACCAGGTTGTGGGGGGCCATGTTGGTGGCCATCCCGACGGCGATGCCGGTGGTGCCGTTGACGACGAGGTTCGGGATGGCGGCCGGCAGCACCGACGGCTCGAGCTCGCGGCTGTCGTAGTTGGGCCGGAAGTCGACGGTGTCCTCGTCGATCGAGGCCGTCATCGCCACGGCCGGCGCGTCCATCCGGCACTCGGTGTAGCGCATCGCGGCCGGCGAGTCGTCGGGCGAGCCGAAGTTGCCGTGCCCGTCGACCATCGGCAGCCGCATCGACCACGGCTGGGCGGTGCGCACGAGGGCGTCGTAGATCGCGGAGTCGCCGTGCGGGTGCAGCCGACCCATCACCTCACCGACCACCCGGGCGCACTTCACGTGGCCCCGTTCGGGGGTCAGGTTCATCTGCTGCATCGTGTAGAGGATCCGCCGCTGCACCGGCTTCAGGCCGTCGCGGGCGTCGGGCAGTGCCCGGGAGTAGATGACGGAGTAGGCGTACTCCAGGAACGAGGTGCGCATCTCCTCGCCGACGTCGATGTCGAGGACGTGCTCCTCGACCTCGTCGGGCGGGGGAGGGGTGGGGGTGCGCCGGGCCATGGGGCGCATCATCCCCTTCCGCCTCGTGGGCCGAGGAGGGGGCACGCCGTCCCCCCTGCCCGGTAGGTTGGCCGGGTGACGACCGCTCCGGGTTCCGAGCAGTCCGCGACGGACCGGACTCCCTCCACCGCCCCCGCTGCCCCGGCAGACGCCCCGGCCCCCGCCCCCACCCCTGCCCCCCTGCACTGGGAGGCCGACGTGCTGCTGCGCGACGGCCGGACCGCCCACGTGCGCCCGATCGTGCCCGAGGACGCCGAGCTGCTGGTCTCCTTCTACGCCCGCGTCTCCGACCGGTCGAAGTACTACCGCTTCTTCAGCCCGATGCCGACGCTGAGCCCGCGCGACGTGCGGCGCTTCACCGAGGTCGACCACGTCAGCCGGGTGGCGCTGGTGATGCTGCTGCAGGGCCAGATGATCGCAGTCGGGCGCTTCGAGGGCCTCGGCGACGGCGAGGCGGAGGTGGCCTTCCTGGTCGAGGACCGCCACCAGGGCCGCGGCATCGCGCAGCTGCTGCTCGAGCACCTCGCCGCCGCCGGCCGCGAGCGCGGCCTGGAGCGGTTCACCGCCGAGGTGCTGCCCGACAACCACCGGATGATTCAGACCTTCCGCGACGCGGGCTACCGGGTGGCCAGCGGTTACGAGGACGGCGTGCTGACCCTGGAGTTCCCGATCGACGCCACCGACACCGCGATCGGGGTGATGCGCGGGCGTGAGCAGCGCGCGGAGGCGGCGTCGATCGAGCGGTTCTTCAACCCGCGCTCGGTCGCGGTGATCGGCGCCTCGCGCCGCCAGGACACCATCGGCCAGCAGCTGGTGCGCAACCTGGTCACCGGTGACTTCACCGGCCGGGTCTACGTGGTCAACCCCAGCGCCGGTGCCGTCTCGGGCCTGCCGGCCTACCAGAGCGTCGGCGACATCCCCGACGAGGTCGACGTGGCCATCGTCGCGGTCCCGGCCGACGCCGTGACCGACGTGGTCCTCGACTGTGCGGCCAAGGGCGTGCACGGGCTGGTGGTGATCTCCTCGGGGTTCGCCGAGACCGGCGAGGAGGGCCGGCAGCGACAGCGGCACCTGGTCGGGCTGTCCCGGTCCTACGGCCTGCGGCTGATCGGTCCGAACTGCCTGGGCATCATCAACACCGACCCGGCCGTCTCCGTGAACGCCTCGCTGTCCTCGGTGATGCCCCCGCGCGGGCGGGCCGGGTTCTTCTGCCAGTCCGGCGCGCTCGGCTCCGCGATCCTGGAGAAGGTGCAGAACCGCGGGCTCGGGCTGTCCACCTTCGTCAGTGCCGGCAACCGCGCCGACGTGTCCGGCAACGACCTCCTGCAGTACTGGGAGGAGGACGACTCCACCGAGGTCGTGCTGCTCTACCTGGAGTCCATCGGGAACCCGCGCAAGTTCTCCCGGATCGCGCGACGGGTCTCGTTGCGCAAGCCGATCGTGGCGGTGCGTTCCGGTCGGAGCACCCAGGGCGTCCCGATGGGCCACACGGTGCGCCGGATCGGCGCCCCGCCGCAGGCCGTGGACGCGATGTTCCGGCAGGCCGGGGTGATCCAGGTCGACACCCTGGAGGAGATGTTCGACGTCGCCCAGCTGCTGGCCCACCAGCCGCTCCCGCGGGGCCGCCGGGTGGCGATCGTCGGCAACTCCGACGCCCTGGGGCTCCTCGCGGCCGACGCGGCCGCCCCGGTCGGGCTGGAGGTCACCCGGGCCGTCGCGCTGGGCGCCGACGCCGGGGCCGAGGACTTCGAGGACGCCATCGACGCCGCCATCGACGACCCCGAGGTCGACGCCGTGATGGCGGTCTACATCCCGCCGCTGAACGTCTCCGGCGAGGACGTGGCCAACGTGCTGGCCGCCGTGGGCGAGCAGTCCGACAAGCCCCTGGTCTCCACCTTCCTGGGCGCCGAGGGGGTGCCCGAGCTGCTCCGCGTGCCCGACGTGGCCGGCTCCACCGCCGGTCGCGGGTCCGTGCCGTCCTACCCCGCGGTCGAGTCGGCCGTCCGCGCCCTGGCGCGGGTGGTGGACTACGCGGTGTGGCTGCGCACCCCCGACGGGCCTCCCCCGGACCCGGCGCAGAGCGACGAACCGGCCGCCCGTTCCGTCGTGCGACGCGCGCTGCAGGCCGACCCCGACGGGGTCAACCTCGGTGAGGACGCCCTGCGCGAGCTGCTCGCCGCCTACGGCATCGACCTGTGGCCCGTACGTCGGGTCGCCACGCTCGCCGAGGCGTGCGCCGCCGGGCACGACCTCGGCTGGGCCGCCGGCCACGACGTCGTGCTGAAGGCGACCGCGGAGCCGTTGCGTGAGCGGCCCGACCTGGCCCACGTGTGGCGCAACATCGCCGACTCCGACGAGATGGCCATCGCGTGGGGCTCGCTGGCGCACTCGGTGAACTCGGTGGCCGAGCCGGACTTCGTGGTCCAGCGCACCGCCCAGCCCGGCGTGCCGGTCTCGATCCGCAGCATCGAGGACCCGCTCTTCGGCCCGGTGGTCTCGTTCGGGATCGCCGGACCCGTCATCGAGCTGCTGTCCGACCTGTCCTACCGGATCCCGCCGCTGGGCGAGCGGGACGCCCGGGCCATGGTGCGGGAGGTGAAGAGCTCCCCGATGCTGTTCGGCTACCGCGGCGCGGAGGCCGTCGACGTGGCGCTGATCGAGCAGCTGATCGGCCAGGTCTCCCAGCTGCAGCTGGACTTCCCCGAGGTGGCCTCCCTCGAGCTGGGCCTCGTGGTCGCCGGCGCCGCCCACCTCTCGGTGCTGACCGCCACGGCGCGCGTCCAGCGCGTGTCCACGCCCCGCTCGGACCTCTACGCCCGGCGGATGCCCGACCTGCCCGGCGACACCGGCCAGTCCTGAGCGGGTGCGGTGATCGTCTCCGACCCGGCCGGGCTGCTCTTCGTCCACGTGCAGAAGACAGGTGACACCACCGCGCAGCGCTGCCGGGGCAACGCCTTCGCCCGCCGGGTGGCCGAGGTCGTCGCCGGGGCGTCGAGGCGTTCGGCTACGAGTTCGAGGAGCACCCCCCGGGGGCCCGGCGCGGCTCGTGCGAGACTTCATGGCATGCGCAGCACCCGCACCGACGACCGCGACCGCACCCGGGAGCTGCTCGGGGCCATCGAGCAGACCGGGTACTACCCCGAGGTGGTGGCCGACGGCGTCGCCGCCGCGGTGGCCGGCGAGCACGTGGTCTCCTACTACGTCCACCACGAGCCGACCTTCGAGCACGACGAGGTGCGCCGCCACCAGAGCGTGGTCGTGCTGACGCCGAGCCGGCTGGTGCTGGCCCACACCGACGAGCACGCCCCCGACGACCTGCTCCCGGAGCCCTACACCTCCACGTCGACCGAGTCGGTGCGGCTGGACTCCGTGCGCTCGGTCGTGGTGACCCGGATGGTCGCGAACCCGACCCAGGGCCCCACCCCGCCGGCCGAGGCCGTGATGACGATCGGCTGGGGCGGCGTCGGCCGTCTCGACCTCGAGCCCGCCGGCTGCAGCGACCCCGAGTGCGAGGCCGACCACGGCTACACCGGCTCGATGACCGCCGACGACTTCACCCTGCGCGTCTCGGCCACCGCCGACGGGCCCGACGCCGTCGCGGGCCTGCTCTCCTTCGCCGAGTCCCTCTCGGCGCGCACCCACCTGCGGTGACGCTGCTCGAGCCGGAGTACGGCCGCCGCTCCCTCGGCGACGTCGTCCCGGCCGTCGCCCGCGCCCTGGGCCGACCGCTCGACCCCGGCACCGCGCCCGACCGGGGCACCGCGGGTGCCCCCGGCCTCGTGCTCCCCGACGCCGAGGCGTACGTGCTGTTCCTGGTCGACGGGCTCGGCGCCCGCCAGCTGGCCCGCTACGAGCACGCCGCGCCGTACCTCTCCTCACTGCGGGTCGTCGACGCCGCCGCCACCGCCGGCGTGCCCTCCACGACGGCCACCAGCCTGACCTCGCTGGGCACCGGGCTGACGCCGGGCGCGCACGGGGTCGTCGGCTACAGCTCGCGGATCCCCGGGACCGACCGGCTCCTGTTCGCCCTCGGCTGGGACGCTGCGGTCGACCCCCGCGAGTGGCAGCCGCACCCGACCACCTTCACCCGGCTCCAGGCCGCGGGCGTCACCACGACCGTGGTCAACAAGCGTGAGTTCGCGGGCAGTGGCCTGACCGAGGCCGCCCACCGCGGCGCCGACTTCGTGGGCGCCGACAAGGTGGGGGAGCGGATCGCGGCGACCCAGCGCGTCTCCGCGCGCACCCCGTCGCTGACCTACCTCTACGACGGCGACCTCGACTGGACCGGGCACCGCCACGGGGTGGCCTCGACGGCCTGGCTCCAGCAGCTGGCGATGATCGACAGCGAGGCCGAGCAGCTGCGGGAGTCGCTGCCGGCCTCGGTGCGCCTGCTCGTGGTCGCCGACCACGGCATGGTCGACGCCGACCCGGCGCAGCGCTTCGACGTCGACGCGCTGCCGGAGCTGTCCGCCGGGGTCAGCCTCTTCGGCGGCGAGGCCCGCTTCCGCCAGCTCTACTGCCAGCGCGGGGCCGTCGACGACGTGGTCGCCGCCTGGCGGGGGACGCTGGGGGACGCCGCCGAGGTGCTGACCCGGGAGGAGGCCGTGGCCCGGGGCTGGTTCGGGCCGGTCTCGCCCACCGTGGTGCCCCGGCTGGGAGACGTGCTGGTGGCATGCCGCGACCGGGCCTCGGTCGTCTCCACCGTCGGCTGGGCCCACGAGTCCCGGCTGGTGGGCCTGCACGGGTCGTTGACGCCCGACGAGATGCTGATCCCGGTCCTGCTGGACTGAGACTGGCCCCGCGCCGAGCCGCCGGACGGGACCTGTGGAGCCGGGCCTGTGGGGCCGGGCCGGGTGGTCCCCGGGACGCTAGGGTCGGGGCTGCTGTGACACCCGGGCAGCACCGACCGGAGACATCACATCGACCGTCCCGCGCACACCCCTGACGCTCGCACCCGTGCGCGCGCCGTCCTGGACGCCCAGCCCCCACCGGTGCGAGCGGGCCTGCCGCCCCTGCTCGACCGGGTGTGCTGCGCGGCCATGGAGGCGCTGTCCTCCGACGGGGCCGCCGTCACGCTCGTCCCGGCCCGTGGGCTGGACCACGACGCCGGCCAGGTCCAGGTGGTGGCCGGTTTCTCCGACGACCTCTTCCGGCGGGCCGCCGAGGTCGAGCTGGACCTGGGGGAGGGGCCGGTCACCCAGGCGCTGCACGACGGCCACCCCGTCCTCGTGCCCGACGTCGGTGCCTCCGGCGGGTGGCGCTGGCCGGCGTGGGAGTTCCGCGCCCGCGACCTCGGCATCGGGGCGGTGCACGCCTACCCGCTCCAGCTGGGCGCCGCGCGGTTCGGGGTCCTGGCCGCCTTCCACGGCCGGCCGTTCGCGCTGGTGCCGACCGTCGCCGTCCTGGGGGTCGCGCTCGCCACGCTGACCACCGAGCTGCTGCTCGACCGTGCCGCGGAGACCGGTCGCACCGGCGGAGCGGCCCTCGGCGACGACCTGGACCTGCGCATCGAGGTCTACCAGGCGCAGGGGATGGTGATGGTCGCGCTCGGCGTCACGATGGCCGAGGCGCTGGCCCGGATGCGCGCGCATGCCTCCGCGGCCGGCCGGGACCTCCCGACCGTCGCCGCCGACATCGTCGCCGGTCGTGTCGACCTCTCCGAGGGCGGCACCCGATGACCACGATCGAGAGGACCTCGACATGATCGACCTCCACCGCATCCCCGAGCTCTTCGTCGACGTGGCCGACACCCTGGTCGACGAGTTCGACCTGCTCGACTTCCTGCACCGCCTCACCGAGCACGCGGCCACGGTCAGCGGCGCCACCGCGGTCGGGCTGATGATGCTCGACCAGAACGACGTCCTGCGCTACATGGCCTCCACCAGCGAGAGCGCGCGGATGCTCGAGCTGCTGCAGCTGCAGACCGAGGAGGGGCCCTGCTTCGACTGCTCGCGCACCGGGGAGGCCGTGGTGAACGCGGACCTCGGGTCGGCGACCGACCGCTGGCCCACCTTCGCCCGGGCCGCTCTCGACGCCGGCTTCCAGTCGGTGCACGCCTTCCCGATGCGCCTGCGGGACCGGTCCATCGGCGCTCTCAACCTGCTCGGGGGTGCGGACGGCACCTTCGAGCCCGGCGAGGTACGTCTGGTGCAGGCGCTGGCCGACGTCGCCACGATCGCGCTGCTGCAGGAGCGTCAGCTCGCGCGCGCCGGGGTGGTGACCGAGCAGCTCCAGGGCGCGCTGAACAGCCGGATCGTGCTCGAGCAGGCCAAGGGGGTGCTCGCGCAGCAGATGGGCAGCACGCCCGACGCGGCCTTCGAGGTGCTCCGGCGGCGGGCCCGCGCCGAGCACGTCCGGCTCGCCGATCTGGCCCGGTCGGTGGTCGACGAGGTCGAGCGGCGGGCCCGTTGACCTCCGGTCGCAGTGCCGTCCGGTCCCCGCGGGGCCTCAGGGGTGCTGCGGCACCAGCGCGTCGGGCGTGATCGAGGCCAGGTCGGGCGTGCCGGTCAGGGCCATCGTCAGGTCGAGCTCGGCGACGACGTTGCCCAGCACCTCCTCCACGCCCTGCTGACCGGCCACGGCCAGGCCGTAGATCGGCGAGCGGCCGAGCAGCACCGCGTCGGCGCCGAGCGCCCGGGCCACGAAGACGTCGGCGCCGGTGCGGACCCCGCTGTCCAGCAGCAGCGTGGGCTCCGGTCCCACCTCGTTGCGCACCCGGACCAGCGCGTCGAGCGAGGCCACCGCGTTGTCGACCTGCCGGCCGCCGTGGTTGGAGACCACCAGGGCGTCGGCCCCGAGGTCCAGGGCGCGGCGGGCGTCGTCGGGGTGCAGGATCCCCTTGAGGACCACCGGCAGCGAGGTGCGCGAGCGCAGCGTCGCGAGGTGGTCCCACGACAGGCCGGGGTTGGAGTAGACGTCGAGGAAGGTCTCCACCGAGGCGCGCGGCTCGGGCGCCCGCAGGTTGTCGCGGAACGTCCCAGGATGGTTCCGGGCGATGTCGAGCAGGGTGCGCACGGCCCCCAGGGTGACCTCGACCGCCTCGCGGCCGTCCCGGGCCGCGGCCGTGACGCGGTCCCGCACGATCTCGGCGAAGCGGTCGTCGGAGGTGTACTGCGCGATCCCGATGCCCCGGCTGAAGGGCAGCGAGCCGAGGTCGAGGTCCTGCGGCCGCCACCCCAGCACAGTGGTGTCCAGGGTGACGACGAGGGCCTGCGCCCCGGTGGCCTCGGCCCGGCCGATCAGGCTGTCGACCAGGCCCTCGTCCTTGCTCCAGTACAGCTGGAACCAGTGCGGGCTGCCGTCGAGCTCGGCGACGACGTCCTCCATCGGGCTGCTGGCCTGGTTGGACAGCACGTACGTCGTCCCGGTCGCCGCGGCGGCCCGCGCGACGGCGAGGTCGGCGTCACGGTGGACCAGCCCGGCGGCGCCGACCGGGGCCAGCAGCACGGGGGCGGCGAGGCGGTGGCCGAGCAGGTCGAGCGAGAGGTCGCGCACGGCGTGGCCGTGCGCCATCCGCGGCAGCACGCCCCAGGCGTCGAAGGCCCGCCGGTTGCGGTCCATCGTGCGGCCCTGGCCTGCGCCGCCGGCGACGTAGGCCCAGGCCCGGGCGCTCATCGCCCGCCGGGCGGCCCGTTCGAGGGCCGCGTCGTCGGTGGGCACCGCCGGCCGACGGCCCAGCGCCCCCTGGCGGTAGACGTGACCTTGTCGTAGACGGCCGATCCCGGTGCTGACCATGGCCTGACCCTAGCCAGCCGGTCTCAGCCGGCGAACGCCTCCACGGACGCCTCGACGAAGGCGTCGAGGTCGTCGGGGTTGCGGCTGGTCACCAGGGTCCAGCCGTTGGTCGGGCAGGTGAAGGACTGCTCGTCGACCCAGGTCGCGCCGGCGTTCCTCAGGTCGGTGCGGATGCTGGGGAAGCTGGTGAGGGTCTTGCCCCGCAGGACGTCGGCCTCGACCAGGGTCCACGGGCCGTGGCAGATCGCCGCGACGGGCTTGCCGGCGTCGACCAGGGTGCGCACGAGTGCGACCGCGGCCTCGTCCAGGCGGAGCTGGTCGGGGTTGGTGGTCCCGCCGGGCAGGACGAGGGCGTCGACCGTGGTCGGGTCCAGGTCGGCCACGGTGGTGTCGACGTCGAAGGTGTCGCCCTTCTCGACGTCGTTGTTGAACGCCTGGACGGTGCCGGCCTCGGGCGCCACCAGGACGCAGGTGGCCCCGGCCGCCTGCAGGCCCTCCCAGGGTCGGGTCAGCTCGACCTGCTCGACGCCGGAGCCGGCCATCAGGAATGCGATCGTCTTGCCGTCGAGCTGTGCCACGAGGAGGGCTCCTGAGAACGGGGGTGGGTGGTTGTGCCGCCCCACGTCACCAGGCACGCGGTCGCCACCCAACACCCGCACGGGTGACGGTCCGGGACGGACGGGGCCGTCCTTCTCGTAGGATGTCGACATGTCTGCCTCTCCCGTCCGCATCGCCGTGGTCAACGACTACGCCATCGTGGTGGCCGGGACCGCACGAGTCTTGGAGCCGTACGCCGACCGCGTCAAGGTGGTCGAGCTGGACAGCCGCAAGCCGGTCGTCGGCAAGGTCGACGTGGTGCTCTACGACACCTTCGGCAATCCCCAGGGTGCCGAGCTGCATCCCGAGAAGCTGGCTCCCGCCGGCGCGCGCTTCCTGGTCTTCAGCTGGAACACCGACCCCAAGCAGGTGCGGATCTCCTTCGACCAAGGTGCCGACGGCTACGTGTCCAAGGCCAGCAGCGCCGAGGAGCTGGTCGAGGCCGTGGAGCGGGTCCACCGCGGCGAGCGGGTCACGCCGGGTGGCGACGATGACGCCGAGCGGGCGGAGCAGTTCGGCCGGTGGCCCGGGGACGAGCACGGGCTGAGCGCACGCGAGTCCGAGGTGCTGGCCCTGATCTGCCAGGGCCTGAGCAACGTCGAGATCTCCCAGCGTGCCTACATCGGCATCAACACCGTGAAGACCTACATCCGCTCGGCCTACCGCAAGATCGGGGCCACCACCCGGCCGCAGGCCGTGATCTGGGGGCTCTCGCACGGCTTCGAGCCCGACCGCGTGCGGCGGGTGCTCGAGGACCGCACCCCGCCGTCGGCGTCGTCGGCCGGCTGACCTCAGCCCGTCGACGAGGCGCTGACCGAGCCGCCCCACACCGCACGGGCCCCGGTGTCCCCGATCCGGTAGACCTGCACCGCGGTGGCGAGCGCCACCACGACCGCGTGCACGACGAGCGGGTGGACGGGCAGGCCGTCGATCAGGTCGAATACGCCCCGATCATGGCCGGCGTTGCTGTGGGGAGGCTGAGACCGCCCGGCGACGGCCGACGACCCTCGTCTAAGGTAAGGCTTACCAAAGTCACCCCCCTCTGAAGGGCCCCATGGCCCCCGTACCTGCTCGTCCCGTCCAGTCCCGCGCCGCCGGTCGCAGAGGCCGCGGGAGTCGGAGGGCGGTGCCGGCCCTGGGCGTGGTCCTCGGGTCGGTCCTGCTCGCGTCGTGCTCCTCCGACGACGGCGGCGGGGCCGGGGACGAGGACGCCCTGGTGGTCTACGTCGGTCGCGACGAGGAGCTCGTCGCGCCCCTGCTCGAGCAGTTCAGCGAGGAGTCGGGGGTGGAGGTCCAGGCGCGCTACGCCGAGACCCCGGACCAGCTCGCCCTGCTGCTGGAGGAGGGTGACGCGACCCCGGCGGACGTCTTCCTGTCCCAGGACGCCGGTGCCCTCGGCGCCCTGGCCACCACCGGTGCCCTGCGCGAGCTCCCGTCCTCGATCACCGACGCCGTGTCCGCCGACTTCACCTCGCGTGACGGCAGCTGGGTCGGGGTGACCGGTCGTGCGCGGGTGGTCGCCTACGACAGCGAGTCCCTCGAGGAGTCCGAGGTGCCCACCGCGGTCGAGGACCTGACCGACCCGGACTGGTCCGGCCGGATCGGCCTCGCGCCGACCAACGCGTCCTTCCAGTCCTTCGTCACCGGGTTCCGGGCCGCCGAGGGCGACGAGGCGGCACGCGCCTGGCTCGACGGCGTGGCGGCCAACGACCCGCAGACCTACGAGAGCAACGGCGACGTGCTGGAGGCGCTGGAGGGCGGGACCATCGACGTCGGGCTGATCAACCACTACTACGTCAAGCAGCTCGAGGCCGAGCTGGGCGCCGACGAGGTCGCCACCGAGCTCGTCTTCCCCGAGGCCGGGGACCCCGGCGCCCTGGTCAACGTCACCGGCGCGGGGATCCTCTCCGACCACCCGGACGCCGAGGAGCTCGTGTCGTACCTGGTCTCCGAGCAGGGCCAGGAGTACTTCGTCGAGAACACCTTCGAGTACCCCCTGGCGCCCGGGGTCCCGGCCCCCGAGGGGCTCCCGGCGCTCGAGGACGTCGAGGGCCCGATCGAGGACCTCGCCGAGCTGGACGACCTCGAGGCCAGCATCGCCATGATCGACGAGGCCGGGCTGAGCTGAGGACGCACCCGCACCGCGCCCCGGCGCCGCTCCTGGCTGGAGCGGCGCTGGCGGCCGCGTGCGCCCTCGTCCCGCTCGTCTACCTGCTCGTGCGTGCCGCGCAGGTCGCGCCCGCCGAGCTGGGTGGCTCGGTGCTGCGCGAGCAGCTGGCGACGTGGACGGTGAGCAGCGTCCTGCTGACCGGCGCCGTCACCCTCACCTGCTTCGTCGGCGGCACGCTGGTGGCCTGGCTGCTGGTGGGCACCGACCTGCCCGGCGCGCGGCGGTGGCTGGTCGCCAGCGCGATGCCGCTGGCGGTGCCGTCCTACGTCGCTGCCTTCGGGTGGCTCCAGGCCGTCCCCTCGCTGCAGGGGTTCTGGCCGACCTGGGCGGTGCTCAGCGCAGCCTGCGTCCCGTACGTCGTGCTGCCCGCGGCCGCGGCGCTCCGGTCGGCCGACCGGTCCCTGGTCGAGGTCGCGCGGGCCTCGGGCCGCGGCCCCGTCGCGGCCTGGCGCGCCGGGATGGCACCCCAGGTGCTGCCGGCCGCGGGCGCCGGCGCCCTGCTGGCGGGCCTCTACGCCCTCGCCGACTTCGGCACGCCGGCCCTGATGCGGCACGAGGTGCTGACGTTCGCCGTCGAGAGGCAGTACGGGTCGCTGGTCGGCCGGGAGCGGGCCGCCCTGCTGGCGCTGGCCCTGGTGGTGCTGGCCGTCGTGCTGGTGGTCCTGGAGCGCCTGGTGCGGGGCAGCGCGCGCCGGTGGTCGGTGTCGTCGGGCGCCACGCGCCCGGGGCGCCCGGTGCGGCTGGGCGCCGCGGCGGTGCCGGCCACGGCCCTGGTGGCCCTGCCGGTCGCGGTCGGGGTGGTGGTGCCGTGCGTGGCGCTCTTCGAGCGCCTCGCCGTCGGCACCCGGAACCCGCTCGACCTCGCCGAGCTCTCCTCGGCGGTGGGGAGCACCCTGCTGGTGGCGCTGCTGGGCGGCTCGGCCGCGCTCGCGCTGGGCTCGGCCGTCGGCGTGCTGTCCCCACGCCACGAGGGCCGGACGACCACGGTCTTGGAGACCCTGGCATTCTCCGGCCACGCGCTGCCCGGGATCGTGGTGGGCCTGTCGCTGGTCTACGTCTCGCTGCGCGTGGTCCCCTCCCTCTACCAGAGCCTGGCGGTGCTGGTCTTCGCCTACGCCGTGCTGCTGCTGCCCAAGGCCGTCGGCGTGGTGCGCGCCTCGGTGGGGTCGGTGCCGCCGGTCCTGCACCAGGTCGCGGGCTCGCTCGGTCGTCGGCCCGCGCGGGCCGCCCTGGTCACGGCCAGGCTGGCCGGTCCCGGGATCACGGCCGGGTTCCTGCTCGTGGTGATCACGGCCATGAAGGAGCTGCCGGCCACGCTGGTGCTGCGGCCGTCGGGCCTGGACACCCTGGCCACCGAGATGTGGAGCCGGTCCGCCGGTGCGGCCCAGGGCGCCGCGGCGCCGTACGCCCTGGCGCTGGTCCTGCTGGCCAGCGTGCCGGCCTTCCTGCTCACCCGCGCCTCCACCTGGACACCCCGGTGACCTCGGTCGAGGTGCGCGGCCTCAGCTTCGGCTACGACGTCGAGCCGGTGCTCCGTGACGTCGACGTCTGCACGCCCGACGGGACCCTGCTGGCCGTGGTGGGGTCCAGCGGCTGCGGCAAGACGACGCTGCTGCGGGTGCTGGCCGGCTTCGAGCGCCCCTGGGCCGGGGAGGTCCGCCTGGGCGGCGAGGTCGTCGTCGGCCCCGGCGTCGACGTCGCGCTGCACCGGCGCCGGGTCGGGATCGTCCCGCAGGAGGGTGCGCTGTTCCCGCACCTGAGCGTCGCCGACAACGTGGGCTTCGCGCTGGCCCGCCGCGACCCCGGCCGCGCCGCCCGGGTCGCCGAGCTCCTGGTGCTGGCCGGGTTGCAGGGCCTGGGCGACCGGTATCCCCGGGAGCTGTTCGGTGGCCAGCAGCAGCGGGTCGCCCTGGCCCGCGCGCTCGCCCCCCGACCCCGGGTGGTCCTGCTCGACGAGCCCTTCGCCGCGCTCGATCCCGCGACCCGGCGAGGGGTCCGGGTGGCCGTGCGGGAGGTCCTGGCCGAGGAGGGCGCGACCGCCGTGCTCGTGACGCACGACCGCGAGGAGGCGCTGTCGATGGCCGACCGTGTCGCCGTGCTGGACGCCGGCCGGGTGCTCCAGGTGGGCGGGCCCACCGAGGTGTACGACGCGCCGGTCGACGCCGTCGTGGCGGCGCTCCTGGGCGAGGTGAACCTGCTCCCGGTGGACGCGCCGCTGGTGCTGTCGGGCGGGGCGGGCCACGGGAGCGGCGGCGGGCGGGCCGTGGTCCGTCCCGAGCAGGTCGCGGTGGCGCCCGACGGGGGTCAGGGCGGGGGCCGGGCGTGACCGGCACGGTGCGGCACGCGGAGTTCCTCGGCGCCAGCACGCGGGCCGTGGTTCACCTGGAGGACGGTGCCGACGTCGTGGCGCTGCTCACCGGCGCCCGCCCACGGGCCGGTGACCGGGTGGTGGTGACCCTGACCTCCCCGGCCCACCGGGTGCCCTGAGGAGACGGCCCGCCCGGTCGCCGCCCCACTCAGGTGCCGCAGAAGGTCCGGAACCCGGCGCCGCCGTCGGGGTCCGGGGCGGCGTACCGCTCGAGCCCCGGGCGCTCGTCGTACGGCGACGACAGGACGTCGATCAGCGTCCGCACCGGGCCGAGGTCACCCTCGGTGGCCGCGGTCAGCGCCTCCTCGACCAGGTGGTTGCGGGGGACGTAGACCGGGTTGTGCCGGTCCATCACCTCGGGCGACGGACCGACCGCGCGCCACCGCTCGCACCACGCGTCGAACGCGGCCAGGTCGAGCACCATCGCGCGGGCCGGCTCGGCGTCGCCGCGTGCGGCGGCCGAGAGCCGGCGCCAGAAGGAGGTGTGGTCGACGCCCGTCTCGCGCATGAGCGCCAGCAGGTCGGCGGCCAGGGCGTCGGCGATGTCGTCGGCGAGGCCGTCGGGCAGGCCGAGCTTGCGGCGCATCCCGGCGTCGAGGTGCGCGGTGTAGGTCGTGCTGTAGGTCTCCAGCGAGGCGGTGGCCAGGGCGACGGCCTGCTCCTCGTCGTCGTCGATGAGGGGGAGCAGGGCCTCGGCGAGGCGGGCGAGGTTCCACAGCGTCACGGTGGGCTGCTGGCCGTAGGCGTAGCGCCCGCCCTCGTCGATGGAGCTGAACGACGTCGCGGGGTCGTAGGCGTCGAGGAAGGCGCACGGCCCGTAGTCGATGGTCTCCCCGGAGATCGTCACGTTGTCGGTGTTGAGCACGCCGTGCACGAACCCGACCAGCATCCACTGCGCCACGAGCGCGGCCTGGGCGGCGGTGACGGCCTCGAGCAGGGCGAGGTACGGCCGCTCGGCGGTACGGGCGTCGGGGTGGTGCCGGTCGATCGCATGGTCCGCCAGGCGCCGTAGCAGGGCGGGGTCGCCGAGCGAGCGCGCGTACTGGAAGCTGCCGACCCGCAGGTGGCTGGCGGCGGTGCGGGCCAGCAGCGCCCCGGGCAAGGGAGTCTCGCGGCGCACGTCGCGGCCGGTGGCGACGACCGCCAGGGCGCGGGTGGTGGGGATGCCGAGGTGGTGCAGGGCTTCGCTGACGACGTGCTCACGCAGCATCGGGCCGACCGCGGCCAGCCCGTCGCCGCCGCGCGCGAAGGGGGTGCGACCCGAGCCCTTGAGGTGCAGGTCGCGCAGCCGGCCGTCCGGCAGCGTCAGCTCGCCCAGGAGCAGCGCGCGGCCGTCCCCGAGGCGGGGGGACCAGCCCCCGAACTGGTGCCCGGCGTAGGCCTGCGCCACCGGGCTCGCCCCCGCGGGCACCACGGTCCCGGTCAGCAGGCCCAGCCCGGCCGGGCTCCGCAGGTGCGCGGGGTCGAGGCCGAGCTCGACGGCGTGGTCCTCGTTCAGGGTGAGCAACGTCGGCGCGGGGGCGTCCTCGGCCTGCCAGGCCATGGCCAGCTCGGGCAGGGCATCGGCGAAGCGGTGCTCGAGGTGGAGGTCGAGGGGGGTGGGGGCGACGGTGCTCACCGGACCAGCGTAGGCGCGGGGGAGCTCGCGGTCCGGTGTCACCTCGACGAAACACGTCCGACACCGGAGCCGCATAGCGTTGCGGTCGAGCGTCGGCGCCCGGCGGCGCCGCGTCGTACGAGGAGTCCCATGACCGCCAACTCCGTCCGCCAGCAGGCCATCGCCGCCGTCGAGGCGCGCGTCGCCCCGCCGATCAGCTTCGACCCCGGCGAGGAGCCGGGCTCGATCTTCGGCGAGAACGTGTTCAGCCTCACCGTGATGCAGAAGCGGCTGCCCAAGAACGTCTACCGCCTGATGCTCTCGACGATCGAGAAGTCGGCGCCGCTCGACCCCGACGTGGCCGACGCGGTCGCCTCGGCGATGAAGGACTGGGCGCTGGAGAAGGGCGCGACGCACTACGCGCACGTCTTCTACCCGATGACCGGCCTGACCGCCGAGAAGCACGACAGCTTCCTGGACCCGGTCGGTGACGGGACCGCCTTCGCCTCGTTCTCGGGCAAGACGCTGGTGCAGGGCGAGCCGGACGCCTCGTCGTTCCCCAACGGCGGGCTGCGCAACACCTTCGAGGCCCGCGGCTACACCGCCTGGGACGTGATGAGCCCGGCGTACGTCCTGGAGAACCCGAACGGCAACACGCTGTGCATCCCCACCATCTTCATCTCGATGACCGGCGAGGCGCTGGACCACAAGACGCCGCTGCTGCGCTCGCAGCAGGCCATGTCGGTGCACGCCCGGCGCGTGCTGGAGCTGTTCGGCCACACCGACCCCGACAACGTGGTGGCCTACTGCGGCGCCGAGCAGGAGTACTTCCTGGTCGACTCCCACTTCTTCCTGGCCCGCCCGGACCTGCTGAACGCCGGACGCACGCTGTTCGGGGCGAAGCCGCCGAAGGGCCAGGAGTTCGACGACCACTACTTCGGGGCCATCCCCGAGCGGGTGCTCGGCTACATGATGGACACCGAGCGGGAGCTGTTCAAGCTCGGCATCCCGGCCAAGACCCGCCACAACGAGGTCGCTCCCGGGCAGTTCGAGATGGCGCCGATGTTCGAGCGGGCCAACGAGGCCTCCGACCACCAGCAGCTGCTGATGACCACCTTCAAGTCGGTGGCCAGGAAGCACGGCATGGAGTGCCTCTTCCACGAGAAGCCGTTCGACGGCGTCAACGGCTCGGGCAAGCACGTGAACTTCTCGCTCGGGAACTCGACCCTCGGCAGCCTGCTGGTGCCCGGGGACAACCCGCACGACAACGCCCAGTTCCTGGTGTTCTGCGCCGCGGTGGTCCGCTCGGTCCACCGCTACGGCGGCCTGCTGCGTGCCTCGGTGGCCTCGGCCTCCAACGACCACCGCCTCGGGGCGAACGAGGCGCCGCCGGCGATCATCTCGATCTTCCTCGGCGACCAGCTCGCCGATGTCTTCGACCAGATCGCCAAGGGCGGTGCGACCAGCTCCAAGGACCGCGGCACCCTGACCATCGGCGTGGACACCCTGCCGAACCTCACCACGGACCCCGGCGACCGCAACCGCACCAGCCCGTTCGCCTTCACCGGCAACCGCTTCGAGTTCCGTGCGCCGGGCTCGAACCAGACCGTGGCCGGCCCGATGGTGGTGCTGAACACGATCATGGCCGAGGCGCTCGACTACTGCGCGACGACGCTGGAGGAGGCCGTGGCCGGCGGGACGGACTTCAACGAGGCCGTGCAGGCGCTGCTGGCCTCGATCGTGGCCGACCACGGTGCGGTCATCTTCAACGGCAACGGCTACTCCGAGCAGTGGCCGGTCGAGGCCGAGCAGCGCGGCCTGAAGAACCTCCGCACCACCGTCGACGCCCTCCCCGAGCTGATCACCCCCGAGGCCGTCGAGCTGTTCGGCACCTACGGCGTCTTCAACGCCCACGAGGCGCACAGCCGCTTCGAGATCGGCATCGAGCAGTACGTCCTCGCGGTCGCCGTCGAGGCCAACCTGACCCTGGAGATGGCCACCACGACCGTGCTCCCGGCCGCGATCCGCTACCAGACCGAGCTCGCCGGCAACGTCGCGGCGCTGCTCGCCGCCGGCGTGGAGGCCGACCGCAGCACGCTGGAGACGGTCTCGGTGCCGATCGGGGAGCTGCGGGCCGCGTTGCTGGTGCTGGGCGAGGCCGTGGCCCAGGACCACGTGGTGGACCCCGAGGACCCGCTCGCCGCGGCGAGCTTCGCCCGCGACACCGTGCTCCCGGCGATGGCCGCGGTCCGCTCGGCCGCCGACACCCTCGAGACGATGGTCGCCGACGACCTGTGGCCGCTGCCGACCTACCAGGAGATGCTCTACATCCTCTGAGCCGCGCCGCCGGCCTGGTCCCGTCGCTACGGGGCCGGGGCGGCGGCGAAGCTGCCGTACGGGCGCAATTGCGCGGTTGTGACGTGTTATTGACCGGTAATCCTGCGGGAACCGCGCAATTGCGCTAGATCAGCAACCCCGGCCGTACGCCCTCCGCGTCACCGCCCGGTGACCCCGGCCAGCACCCGGACGGCGAGGTCGGTGGTGGAGGGCACGCCGAGGTAGTCGACCGCGCGGGCGACGCGGTCGGCCGCCACGGGCAGCAGCCCGGGGGAGCCGGGCACCTCCGGGGTCAGCCCCAGGTCGACGTCGGCCCGTCCGGCCATGATCCCCACGTTGAAGTCGAACCGCGCCCGGGCGCCGTCGGCGGCCAGCTTGCGGACCAGGCCCGCGCCCGCGCGGCGACGGCCCTCGGCGAGGCACTGGTCGTCGACGGCGGCGGCGACGGTGGCCCCGGCGCAGTGCTCGAGGTCGGCCCACACCTCGTGCATCGAGCCCACCTGCGCCATCAGCAGGGAGGCCGCCTTCTCGCCGATCCCGGGCACGCCCGGCAGGTTGTCGCTGGCGTCGCCGCGCAGGGCGGCGTACTCGAGGTAGTGCTCGGCGTGCACGCCGTACATGGCGTGCAGCCGGCCGGGGGTCAGCAGCGGGGAGCCGTCGATGCCGCCGGTGATCAGCCGCAGGACGTGGGTGTGCTCGCTGATGTGGGCGAAGGCGTCGCGGTCGGAGGTGACGACCACGCACCGCCAGCCCCGGGCCTCCGCCCAGGCGGCGGCCGACGCGCTGACGTCGTCGGCCTCCAGGCCCGCCGGGGTCACCGCGCGCAGGCCCAGGGCCCCGAGCAGCGGTCCCGCCCGCTCGAGCTGCTCGACCAGCGTGGCGTCCTTCTCGGCCCGCCCGGCCTTGTAGTCGGGGTACGCCTCCCGGCGCTCCGACGCCTCCCGGTCGTCGAGGCCGAAGACGACGGCGTCGGGCGTGAACCCCTCGATCGCCTCCAGGATCTGCAGCAGCATCCCGTGCAGCGCCCAGGCCGGGCGGCCGCCGCGGTCGCGCTGGTCGGTCGAGGCGCGGGCGTGGTGGTGGCGGTGCAGCAGCGAGGGCGCGTCGACGGCGAGCAGCAGTGGGCGCTCACGCGGCTCGTCGGTCGGAGGGGTCACGGTGCTCCCAGCGTACGCAGCCCGCGCGGCCGACGGGTAGGTCGGACGGCGGCACCGACGCCGGTGGTGGACGGGGGGGGAGGACCGTGGACCCATGAAGGTGACGGCAGTTGGCTTGACCCGCGGGGGCCGAGGTCGGCGGGGACCGCCGGTGGCTGGTCGCCTTCTGGGCGGTGGTGGTCGTCTTCGCCGTGGTCGCCGTCCTCGGCTCGGTCCGCACCGGCGTCCCGGTCCGCGACCCCGGGGGTGTCTGGTTCACCCGTCGGATCGGGGTCTCGATCGCCCTCTTCGTGCTGCTGGCCCTGGTCGACGCCTACCGGCGCACCGACCGTGGGGAGCGGTCGACGGGTCGCGTCGTCGAGGTGCTTCGTGCCCGGTGGCCCCGTCGTCGTCTGCTGCTGGCCGGGACCGGGCTGACCGGGTACTGGGTGGTCTACGCCAGCTACCGCAACCTCAAGAGCTGGGTCGCCTTCGAGGAGCCGCAGGACGCCATGCTGCTGAGGTGGGACCGTCGGCTGTTCCTGAGGAACGACCCCGCGGACCTGCTGCACGACCTGCTGGGTGTCCACGTGTCGGCGTACGTGCTGGTGGTGATCTACCAGTCGTTCACCACGCTGGTCCGCCTGGCCGTGGTCGCCGCGGTGGTGTTCCCCACCCGCATGCGGCACGGGTACGTCTTCCTGGCCGCGGCGGTGTGGGTGTGGATCCTCGGCGTCGGCTCGTACTACCTGATCCCCTCCCTCGGCCCGTTCAGCTCCGACCCCGGGCAGTTCACCGACCTGCCACCCACGATCGTCACGGAGACGCAGGCCCGGTTCCTGGCCGAGCGGGCGGAGTTCCTGGCCGACCCGGGGGCCGTCGGTGCCCTCTCCCAGGTCGCGGCCTTCGGCAGCCTGCACGTCGCGGTGACCTGCATGATGCTGCTGATGGCGCGGTACTACGGCCTGCGGTGGACCAGCCGGTTCCTGGCGGTCTTCCTGCTCGGGACCATGCTGGCCACGGTCTACGTCGGCTGGCACTTCGTGGTCGACGTCGTCGCCGGGCTGGTGATCGCGCTGGTCTCGGTCGCCCTGGGCCGCTGGATGGTGGACGGGGTCAGGCCAGGGCCAGGAAGAGCTTCTCCATCCTCTTCACGTCGACGCCGTCGAGGCCCTCGTCGGACTCGGTGAGGCACTGCTGCAGGCCGGTGGCCACGATCGCGTAGCCGGCGCGCGAGAGCGCCTTGTTGACCGCGGCGAGCTGGGTGAGCACGGCCTCGCAGTCCGAGCCCTCCTCCATCATCCGGATGACGCTGGCGAGATGGCCGTTGGCCCGCTTCATGCGGGTGATGATCGGCTTGATGTCCGTCGGCTCGAGCTCCATCAGGCCCCCACCCCCGCGGCGTCCAGGGCGGCGAGCACCCCGGTGAGCCGGGTGCGGGCGTCGGCGGCCACGCTCCGCAGCGCCTTGCCCGCCTCGCCGTCATCGGCGAAGGACATCATCACGTCCGGGTCGAAGGCCTCCACGACGGTCGTCATCTCGTCCACGCCGCGCACGACCACGTTGCAGGGCAGCATCGCGGCGATGGACGGCTCGACCAGCAGGGCCTGGTACGCCAGCTGCGGTCGGCAGGCGCCGAGGATGACCTGCGGCGCGACGTCGACGTCGAGCTTGGCCTTGAGGGTCGCGCGGAGGTCGATCTCGGTCAGCACGCCGAACCCGGCCTCGGCCAGCTCGGCGCGCACCGCCTCGAGGGTCTCCTCGTAGGGGCGTCGCACGGTCGTCCACATCGTGTAGTCCGTCATGGCAGGTCCTCCTCGGGCTGGTGACCGCTGCGGGGTGCGGCTGTCACCGACCAGCATACAACCCCCAGGGGGGATCGCGTCGTGGTTGTCGCCGCGGCGGTCTCGCCGAGGATCACGACCTCCTCCCGCGCAGGCGGTCGAGCAGGCCGCGCCCGGCCTCACGGGGGTGGCCGTCGCACCGGTCGGCGCGAGGGACGCGGGCGAGGACCTGGTCGACGTGCTGGCCGCAGCCGGCCCAGGTGGTCTTGCCGCACTTCTTGCAGGTGACTGCTCGGCACATGGTGGTGCTCCTTCGGTGGTGGTGGTGGTGGTGGTGGTGGTGGTGGTGGTGGTGGTGGTGGTGGGGCTGGTCAGCCGTGGGCGAACGTGATCGTGGGCAGCACCCGCCGCAGCCAGGCCGGGGACCACCAGGCGGCCCGCCCGGTCAGGCGCAGCATCACCGGCAGCAGGACCAGGCGGACCAGGAAGGCGTCGAGCAGCACGGCCACGCCGAGCACGATGCCCATCTCCTTGGGTGGCAGCGGGCCCGAGAGGGCGAAGGTGAAGAAGACCGCCACCATGACGGCGCCGGCGGCGAAGATCACCCGGCCGGAGTGGGCCAGGGAGCCGACCATCGCGTCCTCGGGGTCACCCGAGGTCTCGTAGTGCTCCTTGGCCGAAGCCAGGAGGAACACGGTGTAGTCCATCGCGATCGCGAAGATCATCGCGAAGAAGAACACCGGCGCCCAGGCGTCGAGGAAGCCCTGGCTCTCGAACCCGAGGAAGTCCGAGCCATAGCCCTCCTGGAAGACCAGCCGGGCGACCCCGAAGGCGGCCGCCGTCGAGAGCAGGCTGGCCAGGGTGCCGAGGAGCGAGATGAGCGGCGCCTGCAGGGCGACCAGGAGCAGCAGGAACCCGAGGACCAGGACGACGCCGATCACCAGCGGGGTGGACTCGTCGAGCTGAGCCTTGAGGTCCAGGCTCTCCACGGCGGCACCGCCCACCAGGGCGCTGTCGGGCAGGTCGGCACGCAACCGGTCGATCGTGTCGCCGAGCTCGGGGTCGGAGGGGTCGACGGTGGGCACGGCCTGGATCAGGACCAGGTCGCTGTCGTCGCTGGCCGGCATGGCCGGCATGGCGCCCGCGATCCCGTCGTCGGCAGTCAGGACCTCGGCGGTGGCGTCGGCGTCGGCCTTGTCGGTGACGACCTGCAGCGTGCCGGGCGCACCTTCACCGAAGGACTCCTGCACGAGGTCGTAGCCGACCCGGGCGCTGGACTCCTCGGGCAGGACCTTGATCGAGGGCATCGCGGTCTTGAGCCCCACGATGGGCGCGGCGAGGGCGAGCAGCACGATCAGCGAGGCGAGGCCCCAGACGACGGGCCGCTTCCACAGCCGCTCACCCCAGGCCGCGAACCGCGCCGAGCGGTGCTCGCCGGACTTCACCCAGGGCAGGGAGAACTTGTTGATCTTGTGGTCGAGCTTGAACAGCACCAGCGGCAGCAGGGTCAAGGTGGCGGCGAGCACGAAGACCACCGACAGCATGATCCCGCCGGCCATCGAGCGGAAGGAGGGAGACGGCACGAGCATCACGGCCGACAGCGAGATCAGCACGGTGGCCCCGGAGAGCAGCACCGCCTTGCCCGCGGTGTCCATGGTCTCGGCCACCGCATGGCGCGCAGAGTTGCCCGCACCCATCCGCGAGGCGCGATAGCGCACCACGAGGAACAGGGCGTAGTCGATGCCGAGCGCGAGTGCGAACATCATCGCGAAGTTCATCGCCCAGATCGAGACCGGGACCAGCTCGTTGATCAGGACCAGGGAGCCGGCAGAGGCGATCAGCCCGGCCAGGGTCAGCAGCAGCGGCAGACCCGCCGCGACGAGGGCACCGAAGGCCAGCACCAGGATCGCCATGGTCACGGGCCACGAGATCATCTCCGACTTCAGCATCGCCTCCAGGTTGGCCTCGTTGAAGTCGGACCAGAGCAGCGAGGAACCGGTCGGGTTGACCTGGACCCCGTCGACGGAGAGGCCCTGCACCTCCTCCTTCAAGTCCGTGGCCACCCGCACCATCTCGTTGGTGCCGGCGCCGGCGCCGGCGAGGATGATCGCGGTGCTGCCGTCCTGGCTGATGGTCGCGCCGGGCATCGGGGCGAGGACGTCGGCGATGCGCGGCTCCGACTCGAGGAGCTCGGTGGTGCGCGCGATCACCTCGGCGCCGCGGCCCTCCGTGACGGGGCCGTCATCGGAGTGCACGACGACCTGGATGGCGGAGGAGGCGTTGCCGCCGAAGCTCTCGCGGGCCAGCTCGCGGGCCGCCACGGACTCCGAACCGTCCGCCTGCCACCCGGCGCCGGACAGGTTCTTCTCGACCTGGGGCGCGAAGGCGCCCAGCCCGATGATCAGCAGCAGCCAGACGACGGTGACGATCTTGGCGTGGTGGGTCACCCAGACGCCCAGGCGGCCGAGCGGCCCCGGGGACGTGGCTGGGGGCGCGGCGGAGGACGGACCGGAGTCGGCCGTACCGCCCGGTCGCGCGGTGGTGGTGGTGCTCATGTCGAGATCCGTTCTGGGAGGGGGGTGGTGGTCAGATGAGCGCGGGGAGTGCCTGCGTGGCGGTGTAGGTCGCCACGGCCAGCACGAGGACGGTGAACGCCGCCGAGAGGTGGCGGGTGTCCACCCGGTCCGCGATCCGGGCGCCGGCGACGGCCCCGAGCGCGGAGGCGATGGTCAGGGTCAGCACGACGCCCCAGTCGGGCGCCGTCCCGGCGCCGGCCCGGGTCGCCAGGGCGGCGGCGCTGGTGATTGTGATGACCACCAGCGAGGTGCCGACGGCGTACTCGAGCGGCAGTGCCAGGGCGAGCAGCAGGGCGGGGACGACGAGGAACCCGCCGCCGACGCCCAGGAACCCGGTCAGCAGCCCGACGACCGTGGCGGTGACGAGCACCTTCAACGCCCGCGGGCACGCACAGGCGAGGGTGGGGCTGAAGGTGATGATCGGGTCGTCCAGCTGCGGGCGCCGGGCGTGCTGCGGCTCGGCGTCGCCGTGGTGCAGCAGCCGCCAGGCCATCAGGGCCCCGACCAGCAGCATCAGGACGGCGAACGCGGCCAGGAGCACGTCATCGGAGACCCGGGCCGAGGCCCGGGCGCCCACGACGGCGCCCCCGCTCGCGACGACCCCGAAGGTGGCCCCGCGCGCCAGGAGCACGTTGCCGCTGCGGTACGCGGCGGCCGCGCCGATCAGCGAGGTCGTGCCGACCACCACCAGCGAGCCCGTGGTGGCCTGGGAGGCGGACTGGTCCAGCAGGTAGACCAGGACCGGGACCGCCAGGATCGACCCACCGCCGCCCAGCGCGCCCAGGCTGAGCCCGATCAGCGCGCCGGCGACGACGGCGAGGACGAGGGTCACGCCTCGGGCCCCACCAGGTGCAGCCCGACCTTCTCGGCGTTGGCGAAGGTGTCGTCGATCGCGACCAGGGTGCGGCCCTGCACGTCGAGCATCGAGGCGGCGACCGACGCGCGGTACCCGCCGGCGCAGTGCACCCACACCTCACCGGCCGGGACCTCGTCCAGGCGGGTCCACAGCTCGTGCAGGGGGATGCTGACCGCGCCGGTGATGGCGGCCGACTCGTGCTCGTCGGCGCGGCGGACGTCGAGGACGACCACGTCGCGGTGGTGGCGCACGTCGGCCAGGTCGGCGAAGGTCGCGGTCTCGAAGCTGGACAGCTCCCCGTCGCTCCACTGCTCGGGCGTGCCCGTGGCGTGGGCGGCCGGGCGGTCGATGCCGATGCGGACCAGCTCGCGCTGGGCCTCGGCGACGTCGTCGGCGGTCTCGCCGAGCAGGGTGACCGGGGTGCCCCAGGAGATGAGCCAGCCGATGTAGGTCGCGAAGCCGCCGTCGAGACCGAAGTTCAGCGTGCCCGGGGCGTGCCCGGCGGCGAAGGCGGTGCGGTTGCGCAGGTCGATGACCCACTCGCCCGCCTCGATGCGCTCGCGCAGGGCCGCGGCGTCGGCCACGACCGGTGTGCTGAGGTCCGGCGCGGACGGGCCGGCGGCGTTGGCGGGGGACATGTGCACGTAGTAGGCCGGCCAGGCGCCGAGCCCGCCAAGCAGCTCGGCGACGTAGCTCTCCTCGTCCTGGGTGAGGACCGGGTTGGACCGCTTCTCCTCGCCGATGGTCGAGGAGGTGGCGTCGGACTGGGTGGCGGCGCAGAACGAGCCGAACCCGTGGGTCGGGAACACCTCGGCCTCGTCGGGCAGCAGGTCGGCCAGCCGGTGGGCGGAGGCGTACTGGTGGCGCACCAGCGCGTCGGTGTGCTCCTCGCCGAGCAGGTCGGGGCGCCCGGTGGCGCCGAAGAGCAGCGAGCCGCCCGAGAAGATTCCGGTGTCGGTGCCGCTGGCAGTGTCGTGCAGGGCGTAGGACAGGTGGGTGAAGGTGTGCCCGGGCGTGGCCAGCGCGGTGACCCGCATCCGGTCCCCGACCTCGAGCTGCTCGCCGTCGGAGACCGGGGTGCGGTCGAAGGACACATCGTCGGCAGCGTTCACGACGTACGCCGCACCCGTCGCCTCGGCCAGCGCGAGGCCGCCGGTGACGTAGTCGTTGTGGATGTGGGTCTCGAAGACGTGGGTGAGTCGCACCCCGTGCTCCTCGAGCAGCGCCAGCACCCGGTCGATGTCGCGCTGGGGGTCCATCACGAACGCCACGGCGCCGTCGTGGACGAGGTAGCTGCGGTCGCCCAGGGTCGGGGTCTCGACCGGGACGACGGTCAGGGCGCTCATCGGGCCGATCCCGCCCCGGCGCCGACGTCCGCGCCGCGTACCACGGGGCGTCCGGCGCGGACCCAGGCGTGGGTGCCGCCGAGGACGTTGACGGCCTCAAAACCCTGCGCGAGCAGGACCTCGGCCATCACCGCGCTGCGGTTGCCGCTGGCGCAGAGGACGTGGACGGGGGAGGTGCGGTCGAGCTCGTCGAGCCGGGTGGTCAGCAGACCCATCGGGATGTTCACCGCCCCCGGGACGTGGGCGTCGGCGTACTCGGTGGTCTCCCTAACGTCGACGACCGTCGCGCCCTCGTCGAGCGCCGCGGCGAGCTGGTCGATGTCGATCTCACGCATGGGGTGTCCTTCCTTGTCCGGTGGCGTGGGCAATAACCCCCCAGGGGGTTATGTCGTCGACGGTAGCAGAACCCCCCAGGGGGTTATGCATCGACGCCGTCGACCCCGGTCCGGACCGTTCTGCTGCGCGGGTCCGGGCGCGCGGGCGAGGATGCGCTCTCACCCGCCGCCGTCCTGGAGAAGGTCCAGAACACCGATGCGCTCGCTCACCTACGTCAGCTCCGCCCGCACCCAGTGGACCGAGGAGGAGCTCGAGGGGCTCCTCGCCTCGGCCCAGGCATGGGACGAGCCGCGCGCGCTGACCGGGATGCCGCTCTACAGCGGCGGCGACTTCATCCAGGCCGTCGAGGGCCCGACGACCGGGTCTCCGAGGTGTTCGACCGGATAGGCGCGGACTCACGGCATCGGGACCTGCGGGGCGGTCGGCCCCGCGCCGACCTCACGCGGTGACGTAGGTCCAGGACCACCAGTGCCGACCGTCGACCTCACCTCTGCGCCACCCGTGGGCGCGCAGGTCCTGGTCGAGCGCGTCCAGGCGTTGCTGGGCGGTCTCGATCCAGGCGTTCGGTCGGTGCTCGTCGTCGAGGTCCTGCAGCCTCATGACCGGGAACGTCGCCCCCGTGACCACGTGGTCGCCGCGGCGGTGCCGCTCGCCCGGGGGGCGGGCCACGAACCGGTACTGGGCGCTCCCGTACGACCCGCCCAGCGTGGTGGCCACCGACGCCACCCAGGAGTGCTCGCCGAACTCCTCGAGATGGACCTCGATCGGTGCCGGGGTGCTCATGACGACCACGATCCGCTCCCCGGGGGAGCCGGGGTAGAGCCGATCGTCCCCTCGGGCGGCACCTGCCGTCATCCCGGGACGCCCGCCAGGTCCCCCGACTAGTCGGCCGCCCCGGAACCCTCCGAGTGTGCGCCCGATCGCGCTCAGGCGGAAGGCGGTGGCAGGGATCTCCGGCGTGACCGTCGTCCGGCCTCGGGCCGGTCGCCGAGGGGTCGGCTACTCGCAGGCGACGCCGTCACCGTCGGCGTCCAGGCCGTGCGGGTCGGTGCCCGAGACGGAGACGGGCCCGTCGACGTCGGGGCAGTCGACGTCGGGCCGGTAGACCGGCACGCAGGGTGAGTAACCGGCCGCGCAGTTCCCGGCGGGTGCGGCCGCCGGTGGGGTGGACGGTGCGGGGGCTGCTCGGGCGCAGCGGGCTCGGGGGGCGTCCTGGTCGGCCGCCATGTAGGCGGGCTCTCGTCGGTGGAACCCGTAGCCGTCGCGGGAGTCGTAGCGGGCGACGGCTCGACCGTTCTTGATCAGGCGCAGGCCCGCGTCGGTGGTGCCGATGT
>JBBSKO010000004.1:0-28344 GCA_038256225.1 Propionibacteriales bacterium
CACGCGGTCGAAGAGGTCCTCGAAGGTCGCCACCGCCTCCGGGACGGTGCTGATCTCGCTGACGTGCACCCGGACGCCGGCGTCGCGCAGCCGCCGCACGTCGAGCTCGCGGTTCTCCTCCTTGACCGCGAGCACGAGGTCGGGCCCGAGCGCGCGGACGGCGGCCAGGTCGGGGTTCTTCGTGCCGCGCACCCGGGTGACGTCGAGGTCGTGCGGGTGGGTGCACCAGTCCGTGGCGCCCACGACGCGCTCGGGGGCGACCGAGGCCAGCGCCTCGGTGAGCGAGGGCACCAGCGAGACCACGCGCCGTGCCGCGCTGGGCGCGCCGAGGATCACGACGGACGCCGCAGCGTCAGGCCGGTCGCGGCGGCGGCCACCCAGGGGTGCGCGGAGACCTCGGCGTCGGCCCGCGCCGCGACGTCGTCGGGCATCGCGCTCGCGCGCCGGTCGTCCATGTCGACGTGCACGTAGACGACCTCCATCCGGCAGGCCACGCGGTCCCGCTCGCGGTCGAGGACCAGGGCGAGGCCGTGCAGCGCCTTGTCGGTACGCCCCGCGAGCGCGGCGTGCACGGAGTAGCGCTCGCCGAGCCGCAGCTCGCCCAGGTAGGCGATCCGATGCTCGACGGTGAAGAACGACGAGCCGCGACGGGCGATGTAGTCCGCCCCGGTGACCCGTTCGATGGTGAGGTCCCAGAACGCCCACGACGCGGCCGAGAAGTAGTGGCCGATGTTCATGTGGCCGTTCTCGTCGATGTGGTCCTCGGGCACCGTGGTCTCGGTCGCGGTGTGCAGCGCGAGGACCTCGGCGGTGGTCGGGTGGGTGGCGGGGGTGTCGGTCACGGGGCCTTCCTGAGGGGCGGGGGACGGTGGTCGGGGACGCAACGGACGAGGTCCAGGGCGAACCCGACGTAGTCGGCGGCGACCTGCTCGGCGGTCGCCGGGCCGTCGTGGCGGAACCACTGGGGGAGCGCGGTGCACAGGGTCACCGCCGCGCGGGCGGCCTCGTGCGGGCGGGTGGTGGCGAAGACGCCGGCGCGCACGCCGTCCTCGACGACGGCGTCGACGACCCGCTGCTCGGCCACCCGGCTCGCGGCGACGCGGGACCGGGCGGCCGGCTCCAGGCTGCGCATCTCCGAGGCGCCGACGAAGCCGAGCTCGCGGCGGTGGGTGTGGAACAGCGCGAGGCACTCGACCACGTGCGCGAACCGCTGGACGGGGCCGTCGGCCTCGTCCAGCGCGGCTCGCGTGCGGGCGTGCAGGTCGGCCATCGTCACGTCGAGCAGGGCCACCAGGAGGTCCTGCTTGCTGTCGTGGTGGTGGTAGAGCCCGGGCACCGACAACCCCGCCCGATCGGCGATCGTACGCATCGTGGCGCCGTGGTAGCCGTACTCGAGGAAGGCCGACAGCGCCCCGGTCAGCGGGGCGTCCAGGACCAGCGGCGGGAACGTCCGCCAGTCGCCGGCGTACGCGGCCGGCAGGGCCGGGGCGGCGTCGCGCGGGGGCCGGTCGTCGGGGTCGGCGAGCAGCCGCTCCACGGGTACCCCCAGGGCCTGCGCGACCTGGGCCAGGCGCCGGGTCGAGACGCCCGTACGGCCGTTCTCGATGCCGCTGACCGTCGCGGTGCTCACCTCGAGCAGGGCGGCCAGCTGCCGGGAGGTCAGGCCGCGCTGGTGGCGCAGGCCGCGGATCGTCCGACCGAGCCGCTCGCGGTGGGTGACGTCGTCCACGGGAGCGGGGAGGGTCCCGGTCGGCTCGGTCACGTGTTCAACATAACTGAACCCGCGGGCCCGGCGTCCACGACCCGGGCGCCGGTACGCGTGGTCCTGGACGCAGACCTTGACGAGGCAGGGCGTCCAAGACAGGGTGAGGTACGTCATACCGGGGCCCGAGCGCTCGCTCGGCCCTGCCCACGGTCGTGCCCACCCCGCGCTGGAGGTACCCCATGAACGACGCCCCCGTCCCCGCCCTCGGCGAGCTGCTCAAGGACGCCCCGAGCAACTGGGGCAAGTGGGGGGAGGACGACGAGGTCGGCGGGCTGAACTACCTCGGCCCCGAGCAGGTGCTCGCCGCCGTCGGCCTGGTCCGCCAGGGCAAGACCTTCTGCATCCAGCGCCTGATCGGCGACCCCAACGGCGACCCGGTGTGGCCGGGCCGCAAGCCCGCGGTGCGGACCCAGATCATGGACGAGGCGACCTGGGACGCCGACGACGCGCCGGCCTTCCCCGGCGGCCTGCACTACGCCGACGACATGATCAACGCCTTCCTCCAGGGCTCGACGCAGTACGACGCCCTCGGCCACGTGTGGTTCGACGGCCAGATGTGGAACGGCTACGACGCCCGCAGCTCGGTCGGCGGGATGGACAAGGCCAGCGTCGAGCCGATCGCCCAGAAGGGGGTCGTGGGCCGTGGCGTGCTGCTCGACATGGCCCGCTTCCGCGGCAAGACCTACCTCGACTCCGCCGAGACCTTCACCCACGAGGACCTCCTGGCCTGCGCCGCGTCCCAGGGCGTCGAGCTGCGCAAGCGCGACATCCTGGTGATCCGCACCAACTACCTCCAGCGCTTCTTCGAGCTGGGCGAGGCGTTCTACGAGAACTTCTGCGAGCCCGGCCTGGTCTACAGCCCCGCGCTGGTCCAGTGGTTCCAGGACATGGAGATCCCCAACCTGGTCACCGACACCATCGCCAACGAGGTCACCTTCGACCCGAGCACCGGCGTCGCGCTCACGCTGCACAACGCGCTGATGCGCAACCTCGGCGTCACCTTCACCGAGATCGTCGACCTCGAGGCCCTCGCCGCCGACTGTGCCGACGACGGCACCTACGAGTTCTGCTACACCGCCGCCCCGATCAAGGTGGCCCAGGGCAGCGGTGCCCCGGTGAACCCCGTCGTCCTGAAGTGAGCACCCGGTGAGCGCCTACGACGAGAAGCCGTGGCTGGGGGTCTACGCCGGGCTGCCCGCAGACCTCCCGCCGGAGCACCCCGACGCGCTGACGATGTACCGCGCCGGGCTCGCCGCCGACCCCGACGGCGTCGCGATCCGCTACTTCGACGGCGTGCTGACCCGGGCCGAGCTCGAGGCGCAGAGCGACGCCCTGGCCAGCGCCCTGCTGGCGCACGGCTTCGGGCGGGGCGACCGGCTCGCGGTCTACCTCCAGAACGTCCCGCAGTTCGTGGTCTGCATGGTCGCGACCTGGAAGGCCGGCGGGGTGATGGTCTCGATCAACCCGATGAGCCGCGCCCGCGAGCTGACCTACCTCCTGGGCGACTCCGGCGCGCGGGTCCTGGTCAGCCTGGAGACGCTGTACGACGAGGTGGCGCGCGACGTCGTGCCCGGCACCGCGGTCGACCTCGTGCTGACCACCAGCGAGCTCGAGCACCAGCAGCGGCACGACGAGCGGCTGTTCGCCGGGATCTCCCGCGCGCGGCACGACGGCACGACCGACCTGGCCACGCTGATCGAGGAGCACCGCGGTGAGGTGCCGCCGCCGGTCACGCTCGGGCCCGACGACGTCGCGTTCCTGACCTACACCTCGGGCACCACCGGGGTGCCCAAGGGCGCGATGAACACCCACCGCAACGTCGTCTTCACCGCCGGCGTCTACCGCGACCGGGCCCGGTTCGCGCAGGGCGGGTCGGTGCTCGGCGTCGCTCCGCTGTTCCACATCACCGGCCTGATCGGGCACGTCGCCGTCACCCTCGCCGCCCCGTCCGAGCTGGTGCTGGCCTACCGGTTCGAGCCGGGCGTGGTGCTGGACGCGCTGCTGGAGCACCGCCCGACGTACACGATCGGCGCGATCACCGCCTTCAACGCGCTGCTCAACGCCGAGGGCTTCACCCGCGACCACTTCTCGTCCTTCACCTCGGTCTACTCCGGCGGGGCCGCGATCTCTCCGACGGCCGAGCGGGCGTTCGCGGAGAAGACCGGGCTGCAGGTGCACAACGCCTACGGCTTGACCGAGACGACCAGCCCGATGACGCTGACGCCGTACGGCGCGCCCTCCCCGGTGGACCCGACCTCCGGGGCGCTCGCCGTCGGGGTGCCCGCGCCGAGCACGATCGTGCGGATCCAGGACGACGACGGGAACGACCTGCCGCTCGGCGAGGTCGGCGAGATCGTCGCCGACGGCCCCCAGGTCGTGGCGGGCTACTGGGGCAAGCCCGAGGAGACCGCTGCCGGGCTGCCGGGCGGGGCGCTGCGCAGCGGCGACGTGGGGTTCATGGACGCCGACGGCTGGGTCTACATCGTCGACCGCAAGAAGGACATGATCAACGCCTCCGGCTACAAGGTCTGGCCGCGCGAGGTCGAGGACGTGCTGGCCGAGCACCCCGCCGTGCGGGAGTCCGCGGTGGTCGGCGTGCCCGACGAGAAGCGGGGCGAGACGGTCAAGGCGTTCGTCAGCCTGCACGCCGGCGCGACGGTCACCACCGAGGAGCTGGTCGCGCACTGCAAGGAGCGGATGGCGGCCTACAAGTACCCCCGCCAGGTCGTCGTCATCGACGAGCTCCCGAAGACCGTCACCGGCAAGATCCTGCGCCGCGAGCTGCGCGACTGACCACGTCGGACCACGGAGCCCCGCGCCCGTGGTCCGACGTGCCCCACCGGGGCCTCAGACGTCGTCGGGGTCCAGGAACAGGTCCGGGAGGAGCGGCCCGGTGCCGCCCTCGACCCGGTACCCGTCGAGGTCGGTGACGCCCTCCTCGGCGAGGACCTCGTCGTCGACCAGGAAGCGCCCCGTGCAGGTGCGCGGGTCGCGGGTCAGCACGGCGTACGCCGCGTCGGCGACGATCTCCGGGGTGCGGGACCCGGCCACGGCCTCGGCGCCACCGAGCAGGTTGGCGACCGCGGCGGTCGCGATCATCGTGCGCGGCCACAGCGAGTTGACCCCGATGCCGGCCTCGCGCAGCTCCTCGGCCAGCCCGAGCGTCACCAGGCTCATCCCGTACTTCGCCATCGTGTAGCCGAGGTAGGACCCCGCCCAGCGGGGGTCGAGGTCGAGCGGCGGCGACAGCGTGAGGACGTGGGCCTGGTCGCTGCGCTCGAGGTGCGGGATCGCGGTCTTCGACAGCAGGAACGTCCCGCGGGCGTTGATGGACTGCATCAGGTCGTACTTCTTCATGCTCAGCTCGCGGGTGGGGCTGAGGTCGATCGCGCTGGCGTTGTTGACCACCACGTCGATCCCGCCGAAGCGCTCGACGGCCGCGGCCACCGCGCGCTCGACGTCGTCGTCGCTGCGCACGTCGCCGACCACGGCCAGGGCCTCGCCGCCGGCGGCCTCGATCTCGGCGGCCGCGGTGTGCACCGTGCCCTCGAGCTTCGGGTGCGGCTGGTCGGTCTTGGCCATCAGCACCACGCGGGCCCCGTCGCGGGCGGCGCGCAGCGCGATCGCCAGGCCGATGCCGCGGCTGCCGCCGGACATCAGGATCGTGCGGCCGGCCAGGGTGCGGGCGCTCATGCGCGGCCCCCGTCGGTGTGGCCGCTGGTCGGGCCGGCGGGGGGCAGGACCGGCGTCCGCCCGAGCTCGCCGCGCGCGATCGAGCGCACGTGGACCTCGTCGGGACCGTCGAAGAGCCGCATCGCGCGGTGCCAGCCGTACATGGCGGCCAGCGGGGTGTCGTCGGTGACGCCGGCGCCGCCGTGGACCTGGATGGCCCGGTCGATGACCTGGGTCGCAGCGCGGGGGACGGCGACCTTGGCCATCGCCACGAGGTTGCGGGCCTCCTTGTTGCCGGCGGCGTCGATCACCGCGCAGGCGCGGTGGCAGAGCAGCCGGGCCTGGTCGATCTCCATCCGGGACTCGGCGATCTGCTGGCGCACGACGCCCTGGTCGGACAGCGGGCCGCCGAAGGCGACCCGGTCCTGGGCGCGGGCGACCATCAGGGCCAGCGCCCGCTCGGCCGCGCCGAGGGCACGCATGCAGTGGTGGATGCGGCCGGGGCCGAGCCGGGCCTGGGCCGCGGCGAACCCGCCGCCCTCCTCGCCGAGGACGTGGGTCACCGGCACCCGCACGTCGTCGAAGCGCACCTCGGCGTGGCCGTGCTGGTCGTGGTGGCCGAAGACGGGCAGGTCGCGCACGATCGTCACGCCGGGGGTGTCGCGCGGCACGATGACCATCGTCTGCTGGCGGTGGGTGGCGGCCTCGGGGTCGGTCTTGCCCATCACGACCAGGACCGCGCAGCGCGGGTCCATCGCACCGCTGGTCCACCACTTGCGGCCGTTGATGACGTACTCGTCGTCGTCGCGGACGATCCGGGTGGCGATGTTGGTGGCGTCGCTGCTGGCCACCGCCGGCTCGGTCATCGAGAACGCCGAGCGGATCTCCCCGGCGAGCAGGGGGGCCAGCCACTGCTGCTTCTGCTCCTCGGTGCCGAGCAGGTGCAGCAGCTCCATGTTGCCGGTGTCGGGCGCCTGGCAGTTGAGCGCCTCGGGCGCCAGGTCCAGGCTCCACCCCGACAGCTCGGCGATGGGGGCGTACTCGAGCTGGGTCAGCCCGGACTCCGAGGGCAGGAACAGGTTCCACAGACCGAGCGCCTGCGCCCTGGTCTTCAGCTCCTCGACGACCGGCGGCAGCGAGTGGTCGTCGGGACCGGCGGCGCGGCGGTGGTCGGCGTAGGCCTGCTCGGCAGGTAGCACCTCGGTGCGCATGAACTCGACCATCCGGCCGTGCAGGTCGATCGCCCGCGCGGAGGGGGCGGGCAGCGAGTGGTCGTCGTACGTCGTCACAGAGGCGCTCCTGAAGTCGGACCGAGCCAGCGCTCGGTGACGTTCACCATAACCGGGTCGGGTCGGCCCCGACCCGGACGGACGGGGTCGGACGGGGTCAGACGTTGCGGCGGTACTGCCCGCCGACCTCGAAGAAGGCCTCGGTGACCTGGCCGAGCGAGCAGACCCGCGCCGCGTCCATCAGGACCGCGAAGACGTTCTCGCCGCTCATCGCGGCCTCCTTGAGCCGGGCCAGGGCGGCCTCTCCCTCGTCGGTGTGGGCGGTGCGGAAGGACTGGACCCGCTCGAGCTGGCCCTCCTTCTCCTCCTCCGTGGCGCGCGCGAGCTCGACGTGCTGCGGGGTCGCGTCGTCGGACTGCGGCGCCAGGAAGGTGTTCACGCCGACGATCGGCAGCGAGCCGTCGTGCTTGCGGTGCTCGTAGAGCATCGACTCGTCCTGGATCCGCCCGCGCTGGTAGCCGGTCTCCATCGCGCCGAGCACGCCGCCGCGCTCGTTGATCCGGTCGAACTCGGCCAGCACGGCCTCCTCCACCAGGTCGGTCAGCTGGTCGATGACGAACGAGCCCTGGAGCGGGTTCTCGTTCATCGCCATGCCCCACTCGCGGTTGATGATCAGCTGGATGGCCAGCGCCCGGCGTACGGACTCCGCGCCCGGGGTGGTGACGGCCTCGTCGTAGGCGTTGGTGTGCAGGCTGTTGGCGTTGTCGTAGATCGCGATCAGCGCCTGGAGCGTGGTGCGGATGTCGTTGAAGTCCATCTCCTGGGCGTGCAGCGACCGCCCGGACGTCTGGACGTGGTACTTCAGCTTCTGGCTGCGCTCGTTGGCGCCGTACTTCTCCTTCATCGCCACCGCCCAGATCCGCCGCGCGACGCGGCCGATCACGGAGTACTCCGGGTCCATCCCGTTGGAGAAGAAGAAGGACAGGTTCGGCGCGAAGTCGTCGATGTCCATCCCGCGCGCGAGGTAGGCCTCGACGTAGGTGAAGCCGTTGGCCAGGGTGAACGCGAGCTGGCTGAGGGGGTTCGCCCCGGCCTCGGCGATGTGGTAGCCGGAGATCGACACCGAGTAGAAGTTGCGCACGCCCTTCTCGATGAACCACTCCTGGATGTCGGCCATCATCCGCAGGGAGAACTCGGTCGAGAACAGACAGGTGTTCTGGCCCTGGTCCTCCTTGAGGATGTCGGCCTGGACCGTCCCGCGCACCGTGGCCACCGCGTGCGCGGCGAGCATCGCGGTCTCCTCCTCGCTCGGGTCGCGGTCCTCGGCCGCGCGGAACTTCTCGACCTCCTGGTCGATCACGGTGTTGAGGAAGAACGCCAGCACGGTCGGCGCCGGGCCGTTGATCGTCATCGAGACCGAGGTGGTCGGCGAGGTCAGGTCGAAGCCGCCGTACAGCACCCGCATGTCGTCGAGCGTGGCCACCGAGACCCCGGACGTGCCGACCTTGCCGTAGATGTCGGGGCGCGGGTCGGGGTCGCGGCCGTAGAGCGTGACCGAGTCGAACGCCGTCGAGAGGCGCTTGGCGTCGCCGTCGGCGGAGAGCACCTTGAAGCGGCGGTTGGTCCGGGCGGGGTCGCCCTCGCCGGCGAACATCCGCGCGGGGTCCTCGCCGTCACGCTTGAACGGGAACACCCCGGCGGTGAACGGGAACATCCCGGGGAGGTTCTCGCGACGCCAGAAGCGGACCAGCTCGCCGTGGTCGGCGTACGCCGGCAGCGCGACCCGGGGGATCCTGCTGCCGGACAGCGACTCGCGGGTCAGCTGGGTGGTGATCTCGGTGTCGCGGACCTTCGTGACCTGCTCCTGCCCGGAGTAGGACTCGACCACGGCCGGCCAGCCGGCCAGCTGGTCGTGCAGCGCCGGCGGCACGTCGCGGCGGCTCTTCTCGAGCAGCTGCGGCAGGTCGCCCTGGTCGCCCTCGCCGAGGGCGGCGGCGACGGCCTCGACCTGCTGCAGGCGCCGCGCCGCGTCGGCCAGCCGCTCGGTCTCGGCGTGGTAGCCGCGCACGGTCTCGGTGATCTCGGCGAGGTAGCGGACCCGGTCGGTCGGGACCACCTGGCGGATGCCCGAGGAGTGCCGCACGTCGACGGCCGGCAGCACGCCGTCGGTCACCGGCAGGCCGCGGTCGGCCAGCAGGCCCCGCAGCTCCTGGTAGAGCGCGGTCACGCCGTCGTCGTTGAAGGTCGCGGCGCTGGTGCCGAAGACCGGCATGTCGGTGGGCTGCTTGCCGAAGGCCTCCCGGTTGCGGACCAGCTGGCGGCCCACGTCGCGCAGGGCGTCCTTGGCGCCGCGGCGCTCGAACTTGTTGATGGCCACGACGTCGGCGAAGTCGAGCATGTCGATCTTCTCCAGCTGCGAGGCGGCGCCGAACTCCGGCGTCATCACGTAGAGCGAGGTGTCGACGAAGGGCACGATCGCCGCGTCGCCCTGGCCGATGCCCGGCGTCTCCACCACGACCAGGTCGAACCCGGCGGCCTTGAGGACCGTCATCACGTCGTCGAGGTGCTCGGGCAGCTCGCGGGCTCCGCGGGTGGCCAGCGAGCGGAAGTAGACCCGGTCGCCGTCGAGGGAGTTCATCCGGATCCGGTCGCCGAGCAGCGCCCCGCCGCCCTTGCGCCGGGTCGGGTCCACGGCCAGCACCGCGACGCGCAGCTTGTCCTGCTGGTCGAGCCGCAGCCGGCGTACGAGCTCGTCGGTCAGCGACGACTTGCCCGAGCCGCCGGTGCCGGTGATGCCGAGGACGGGGACCTGGTGGCCCGTCGCGGCCTCGCGCAGGCGGGTCAGCGTGGCCTCGTCGAGGCGGCCGGTCTCGGCGCCGGTGATCGCCCGCGCGATCGCGGCGTGGTCGCCGGTGAGCACCTGGTCGGCGGTGACCGCGCCGGCCTGCCACAGGTCGGTGTCGCAGTCGGCGACGACGGTGCTGATCATCCCGGCCAGGCCGAGGCGCTGGCCGTCCTCCGGCGCGAAGATGGTCACGCCGGACTCCCGCAGCCGGGTGATCTCGTCCCGCACGATGACGCCGCCGCCCCCGCCGACGACCTTCACGTGGCCGGCGCCGCGCTCGCGCAGCGACTGCACGAGGTACTCGAAGTACTCGATGTGCCCGCCCTGGTAGCTGCTGACGGCGACGCCCTGGACGTCCTCCTGGACGGCGGCGTCGACGACGTCGGCGACCGAGCGGTTGTGCCCGAGGTGGATCACCTCGCAGCCCTGGCTCTGCAGGATCCGCCGCATGATGTTGATCGAGGCGTCGTGGCCGTCGAAGAGGGCGGAGGCCGTGACAAGGCGCACCGGGTGGGTGGGGACGTGGAGCTCGGGCACGGGTGCCTCCTGCGGCGGGGAAGTGGGGCTGGTCACGACATTAGTAGGACGTCCTACTAAATGCCATCCACCCTCGGGCCGGGCCGGGGCGTCGTACCGTCGGCGGGTGACCCGACGCCTGACCGTCCTGCTCCTCGGCGCGCTCGCGCTGCTGCTCGCCGTGCCCGCCGGTGCCGGTGCCGGCGCGGCCCCGTCCGCCGCGCCGCGGGACAACCCGCTGGCCGGGCGGGAGTGGGGCACTTACCGGGGCCCGGCCGAGATGGCCTGGCAGCCCTACGTCGACGCCCGCGGCCCGCAGAAGAGGACGCTGGCGCGGATCGCGCACACCCCGAAGGCGAAGTGGTTCGGCGCCTGGATCCCCGACCGCGAGATCGCGGGCAAGGTGCGCGAGTACGTCGAGAACGCCCAGGGCGGCGACCCGTCGGTGCTGGTGCAGATGTCGGTCTTCCGGATGGTGCCGTGGGAGCACGAGGCGTGCTCCCGGCTGCCCACCGAGCGGGAGCAGGCGTCGTACCGCACCTGGATCGACAGCTTCGCGCGCGCCCTGGGCGACACCCCGGCCGCGGTCGTGCTGCAGCCCGACCTGCCGTTCGCGCTGTGCGTGCCGCGCGGCTCGGACGTGCCGACCCGGCTGGTGGCCTACGCCGCGAAGAAGCTCTCGGACCTGCCGCGCACGTCGGTCTACCTCGACGCCGGCGCGGCGGACTGGCCCGCGGAGGGGCAGGGCGGCGTGCGACGGGCGCTGGACTTCCTGGTGCCGGCGGGGATCCGGCACGTGCGCGGCGTGGCCCTGAACGCCACGCACTACTCCGCCACCGCGCTCGAGGTGCGCCGCGCCGCTGCGCTGGTCGAGGCGCTCGCCGACCGCGGGATCACCGGCAAGCACGCGGTGATCAACACCTCCTCCAACGGCCAGCCCTTCAGGTTCGGCGAGTACGACGGCCCGGACCCCGACAACGCCCGCACCTGCCGGTCCCGTCACGACGACCGCCGCTGCGTCGCGCTCGGCATCCCACCGACCCACCGCGTCGCCGCCGACCGCTGGAGGCTCCCCGCCGAGGTCGACCGGCTCGCCCGGAGGTACGTGGACGCCTACCTGTGGGTCGGCCGGCCCTGGCTCTACCGCCAGAACTCGCCGTTCCAGATGAAGCGGGCGCTGGCCGTGGTGCGTTCCAGCCCCTGGCGCTAGGCGTCCGGCGTAGTGATCGGCTGGGGACCGGGTGAGGCGGCCCGCTGACCTGGGTCGACGCGGACGGCCGGTGCGGGTGGAGGAGCCTTCGCTACGCAGGACGACCAGGGACGCCCTTCGTGAGGCGCGTGAGCGGGGAACGCTGCCGCCACCGCACTGGTGAGCCTCACCAGGGGAGCGGGCTTGTGTACGTTCCTCCGGCGGCGCCGCCGGCTCAGCTGGCCAGGTGGGTGCGCAGGCCGCGCATCGCCTCGTCGACGAGCCCGGCCAGGGAGCGGGAGGGGTCGTCCATCCAGGCGTCGTAGGCCGCCAGCGCCAGTGCCAGGGAGACGTGGCCGACGGTGGTGGGCAGCAGGTCGGTGGGAGACAGGCGCAGCCGGTCGGCGACGTGCTCGGCGCTCACGGCGCGCCACTCGGCGTAGCGCAGCGCGGAGTGGGCCTGGAGCTCCGGCGTGCCCAGGATCAGCTCCATCCGCTCGCGGTGGCCGGGGCGGGCGTCACCGGGGAACTCGTTGAAGCGCACCACGCCGCGGTGCACCGCCTCCCACAGCGGCAGCTCTGGCGCGGTCGACTCGAGGATCCGGCGGAAGTCGTCGAGGGTGCGGTCGAACTGGCCCCACGGGATGTCGTTCTTGGAGCGGTAGTAGCGGAACAGGGTCCGCCGACCGACCCCGACCGCCGCGGCGATGTCGTCCAGCGTGGTGCCGGCGAAGCCCCGCTCGGCGAACAGGCCGAAGGCGGCCTGCTCGATCGCGGCGTGGCTGGTGGCTCCCGGGCGCCCGGCCGCCCGCGGGCGCGCCGGCGTGGTCGTCATGGCTCGGACCCTAGCCCGCCCCGCCCCGCCGGGACCGCGGCCGGCGACGACCCGTCCGTTCGGAGGGGTCGTTATGACCACCGGTGCCAATAGCGTGACGCAGACCACGTCACATCCCGCCACGAGAGGAGTCGCGATGAACCCCGAGCACGCCCAGACCAGCCAGACCGACGAGGAGATGACCGCCGAGACGCTGGTCGAGGAGGTCTCCATCGACGGCATGTGCGGCGTCTACTGATGCTCGACGAGCCCTGGACCCTGTCACCGTCGGTGGCGCTGCGCCCCGAGCCCTTCGGTGCGCTGGCCTACCACTTCGGCACCCGGAAGCTGAGCTTCCTCAAGCGGCCCGAGCTGGTGGCAGTGGTCCGGGGACTCGGTGACGCGCCCGACGTCCGGGCGGCCCTGGTCGCCGCCGGCGTCCCCGACGCCCAGCACGACGCCTACGCGGCCGCCCTCGAGGGCCTGGCCGCCACCGACATGATTCGCCCCCGCACGGAGGTGCTCGCATGACCCTGGCTCCCGAACGCCCCCTCACCGTGACCCCGGCCCGCCCGGAGCGGCCGGTGGGCGGCACGCTCGTCGACCAGTTCGAGCTCGGCCTCGACGCCCCCATCTGCCTGACGTGGGAGCTCACCTACGCCTGCAACCTGGAGTGCGCGCACTGCCTGTCCTCCAGCGGGCGTCGCGACCCCGACGAGCTGACGACCGAGCAGTGCGAGGCCGTCATCGACGAGCTGCAGCGGATGCAGGTCTTCTACGTCAACATCGGCGGCGGCGAGCCCACGATCCGCCCCGACTTCTGGCACCTCCTCGAGTACGCCGTGGCGCACGACGTCGGCGTGAAGTTCTCCACCAACGGCGTGCGGATCACCCCCGAGCGGGCGCGCTTCCTGGCCTCGACCGACTACGTCGACGTGCAGATCTCCCTCGACGGCGCGACGGCCGAGGTCAACGACTACGTGCGCGGGCCCGGGTCGTACGACACCGCGATCACCGCCCTGCAGAACCTCCAGGACGCCGGCTTCGTCGACGCCAAGATCTCGGTCGTCTGCACCCGCGAGAACATCGGCCAGCTCGACGAGTTCAAGGCCCTGGCCGACTCCTTCGGCGCGACGCTGCGGCTGACCCGGATGCGTCCCTCGGGCCGCGGCGCGGACGTGTGGGACGAGCTGCACCCCCTGCCCCACCAGCAGCGCGAGCTCTACGACTGGCTCGTCGCCCACGGTGAGAACGTCCTGACCGGCGACTCGTTCTTCCACCTCGCCGCCTTCGGCGAGCCGCTGCCGGGCCTCAACCTCTGCGGTGCCGGCCGCGTGGTCTGCCTGATCGACCCGGTCGGCGACGTCTACGCCTGCCCGTTCGCCATCCACGACCAGTTCCACGCCGGCAACCTGCTGCGCGACGGCGGTTTCGACAACGTCTGGAAGACCTCACCGCTGTTCACCGAGCTCCGGTCCCCGCAGACCGGCGGTGCCTGCACGAAGTGCTCGCACTTCGACGCCTGCCGCGGGGGCTGCATGGCGGCGAAGTTCTTCACCGGCCTCCCGCTCGACGGACCCGACCCCGAGTGCGTCAAGGGGTACGGCGAGACGGCGCTGGCCGGTGAGCGGACCATCCCGGCGCAGAGCCAGGACCACTCCAAGTCCAACCCGACCCGCAACCAGCCGGTGATGCTGCAGCTGCTCACCCGCCGCCCCGACGGGTCCTCGGACGGCTCGGGTGCGCCGGTCTCGGCGTGCGCCGAGAGCCCGCTGGCCGGGTTCAGCCCGACCGACCCGACGGGCGACCCGCTGGCCGCCGCGAGCCCGTCCGGAGGCTGCGGCTGCAGCGCGGGTGGGGCGCACTGATGGAGACGTCCAAGGGCGCGCGGATGGCCACCCTCCGCAAGAACCTCGAGAACCCGTGGAAGCAGAACCCCTGGTTCGAGTCGGTCGCGGTCGCCCAGCAGCGGGCCCGCAAGCGGCTGCCCGGACCGGTGTACGGCGCGCTGGTCGCCGGCTCCGAGCGCGGTCAGACGATCGACGACAACCAGCGCGCGTTCACCGAGATCCAGTTCGCGCCGCACGTCGCCGGCCACCAGGCCGACCGGTCGATGGCCACGACGCTGATGGGCCAGGAGATCTCGCTGCCCGTCGTGATCAGCCCGACCGGGGTGCAGGCGGTCGACCCCGACGGCGAGGTCGCCGTGGCCCGCGCGGCGGCGTCGAGGGGCACGATCATGGGCCTGTCGAACTTCGCCTCGAAGTCGGTCGAGGAGGTCTGTGCGGTCAACGACAAGACCTTCTTCCAGATGTACTGGACCGGCGACCGCGACGTGATGGTGCAGCGCATGCAGCGTGCCGCGGACGCCGGGTCGAAGGGCCTCATCGCGACGCTGGACTGGTCCTTCTCGATGGGGCGTGACTGGGGCAGTCCGGAGATCCCCGAGAAGGTCGACCTCCGCACGATGGTGCGGATGGCCCCGCAGGTCGCGACCAAGGTCGGCTGGCTGTGGCGCTTCGGGAAGACCGGGACGATCCCCGACCTCACCGCGCCCAACCTCGCCGCCCCCGGGGCCGCCAAGGGCCCGACCTTCTTCGGCGCCTACTACGAGTGGATGACCACCACCCCGCCGACCTGGGACGACGTCGCCTGGATGCGCGAGCAGTGGGCGCAGGTCAGCGGCGGCAAGCCGTTCATGCTCAAGGGTGTCTGCCGCGTCGACGACGCGAGGCGGGCGGTCGACGCGGGGGTCAGCGCGATCTCGGTCTCCAACCACGGCGGCAACAACCTCGACGGCACCCCGGCCACGATCCGCTGCCTCGCCGCGGTGGCCGAGGCCGTGGGCCACGACGTCGAGGTCGTCCTCGACGGCGGCGTCCGTCGCGGCTCCGACGTGGTCAAGGCCGTCGCCCTGGGCGCGCGTGCGGTGATGATCGGACGGGCGTACCTCTGGGGCCTGGCCGCCAACGGCGAGGACGGGGTCGGCAACGTCCTCGACGTGCTCCGCTCCGGCATCGACTCCGCGCTGCTCGGGATGGGGCTGTCGTCCATCGACCAGCTCAGCCCGGACGTGCTCGAGGTCCCGGCCGGGTTCCACCGCGCGCTGGGCGTCCCGGCGCAGCACCGGCACTGAGCCGGGCGGTGGCAGGCAGCCGGGTGCGGACGGGGCAGGTGACCTCGGCCGAGGTGGCCGGCACGGGCGTGGTGCTCGTGCCGGTCGGCTCGACCGAGCAGCACGGCCCGCACCTGCCGCTGGGCACCGACACCCTGGTCGCGACGGCCGTCGCGGACGCGCTGGCGGCGCGGCTCGGCCCGGACGTCGCCGGCGGTGCCTGGGTGGCGCCGCCGGTGGCGTACGGCTCCAGCGGGGAGCACCAGTCCTTCCCGGGAACCCTCTCGGTCGGCACCGACGCGCTGCGGGTGGTGCTGGTGGAGCTGGTCCGCTCGGCGCGCACGTGGTGCGACCGGGTCGTGCTGGTCAACGGCCACGGCGGCAACCTGGAGGCCGTGCGTGGGGCGGTCGAGCAGATGACGTACGAGGGTCACCGCGTCGACTGGGTCCCGTGCGCGGTCCCCGGCGCGGACGCCCACGCCGGCCGTACCGAGACCTCGCTCATGCTGCACCTGCACCCCGACGCCGTCCGACCCGCGCTCGCGGAGGCCGGCTGCACCACGCCCGTGCGCGACCTGCTCCCGGCCCTGCGCGCCGGCGGTGTCGCAGCCGTCTCGGCCAACGGGGTCCTCGGCGACCCGACCGGCGCGAGCGCGGCCGAGGGGGAGAGGCTGCTGGCCACGATGGTGGACGGCGCGCTCGCACGGCTCCGGCGCGGCGTCGGGGCGTCCGCATGACGCCGGCCCGCGTCGCCCTGGTCACCGGCGCAGCCCGCGGGATCGGCGCGGCCACCGTCGCCCGGCTCGCCGCCGACGGGTGCGCCGTGGTCGCCCTGGACTCCTGCGCCGGGCCGGGCGCGGCGCCGTACGACCTCCCGACCCGCGCGGACCTCGAGGCGGTGGCGGCACCGTGGCCCGAGGTGGTCCCCGTCGTCGCCGACGTCCGCGACGCCGCGGCGCTGCGGGACGCGGTCGGACACGCGGTCGAGCGGTGGGGCCGGCTCGACGTGGCCGTCGCCGCCGCCGCCGTGATGGTCGGGGGGCGCCCGCTCTGGGAGACCGACCCGGCCGAGCTGGACCTGCTCTGGGACGTCGACGTGAAGGGCGTCTGGCACACCGCCGCCGCGGCCGTCCCCGCGATGCTCGGCGGTCCGGACCCGTCCGGGTGCCGGTTCGTGGCCGTCGCGTCGGCCGCCGGCAGCCACGGGCTCTACCGGCTGGCCGGCTACACCGCGGTCAAGCACGCCGTGGTCGGCCTGGTGAAGGGCCTGGCCGCCGACCTCGTCGGCACCGGGGTCACCGCCGTCGCGGTCTCACCCGGCTCGACGCGGACCGCGATGCTCGAGCAGACCGCCGCGATCTACGGCACCACCACCGACGACCTGGTCTCCCACCAGCTGCTCGGCCGGGTGATCGAGCCCGAGGAGATGGCGGCGACGATCGCGTTCTGCGCCGGCCCGGCCGGTGCCGTGCTGCACGGCTCGGTCGTCTCCGCCGACGGCGGGTTCGGGGCCTGAGGCGCCGCACGGCCATCTCGAGGCGCCGGAAGCGTCATCTCGGCTGTCCGGGAGCGTCATCTCGGCGGAGGACGGGGGCGAGGGCGGCGCGCAGGTCGGCGTGGGTGCGCGCGATGCCGGCGTACGCCCGGGCCGCCGCCGCGTCCGGCTGCACGGTCTGGCCGGGGGCGACCATCGCGGCCACCGCCTCGTCGAAGCCGGGGTGGACCCCGGTCCCGACCGCGGCGCAGACCGCGGCCCCGAGGGCGGCCGGCGAGCCGTCGTCGAGCGCGGCGCGGACGGGCAGGCCGGTCACGTCGGCCACCACCTGGCGCATCAGCGGCGACCGGGCGCCGCCGCCGGAGAGCAGCACCAACCGGACGTCCCGGTCGAGCCCGTCGACCAGCGTCCGGAGGTGCCCCCCCACGGTCATCGCCAGGCCCTCCAGCACGGCGCGGTAGAGGTGGGCCGCACCGTGCCGGCCGTCGAGGCCGACGAACGCCCCGCGGCGCCACGGCTCGTGCGCCGGGGCCAGCCAGTCGAGCACGGCCAGCAGCCCGTCCGCGCCGACCGGCACGTCGGCAGCGGCCCGGTTCAGCACGTCCTCAAGCTCCTCGGGCGTGCCGCCCGGGAGCAGGCCGGGCCCGACCAGGTCACGCAGCCAGGACACCGTCCACATCCCGCGGCGGACGCCGCCGCCCTCCAGCAGGTAGCGCCCCGGGACGCTCGCCACGTTGGTCCAGGCCCCGGCGGCCTCCTCCTCGTGCGGCTCGAGCGGGACGTCGCCGAGCACCATCGGGGCCACGTAGGTGCCGAGCGAGACCAGGGCCTGGTCGCGCCCGGTCAGCCCGCAGCCGAGCGCCTCGACCGCCTTGTCGTTCGCGGTCGCGACCACCGGCAGCCCCACCGGCAGCCCGGTGGCGCGGGCAGCGTCCTCGGTGACGCCGCCGAGCACCGAGCCCGGCGGGACGAGGTCGACCAGCTGGTCGCGGCGCAGGCCGTACGACGCCACCACCGCGTCGTCCTCCGACCACGCCCCCCGGGCGAGGTCGAGTGGCCAGAGCACCGGGTACGCGCCCGGCGAGTCCGCCGCGCGGCCGGTCAGCCACCGGGTGAGGTGGCCCGACGAGGCCGTCACCACCGCGGTCCCGTCCGGTGCGGCGACGGGGTCGTGGGGGCGGGAGGCCCGCTCGTCCATCCAGCTGATCACGGGCGCCGCGAGGGTGCCGTCCGCGCGCAGCAGGGCCCGGGTGGACCGGATCCCGCAGAGCCCGAGCCCGACGAGGTCGGCCGTCGACCCGCCGCTCGCCACGAGCGCGGCCACCGCGTCGCGGCAGGCCGCGGCGAGGGCGTCGACCAGGTCGTCGTCGGGGTGCTCGACCACCCCGGGCCGGGGCGTCAGGGAGGCACGCAGCGCCCGCCGTCCGACCGCCACGACGTGCCCGTCGGCCGCGTGGACGACGACCTTCGCGCTCTGCGAGCCCAGGTCGACGCCGACCAGCAGCGGGTGGGCGGCCGGCCGGTTCACGGCAGCGGGTAGATCGTGCCGGGGTTCATCACGCCGTGCGGGTCGAAGGCCTCCTTCAGCCCGGTCAGCAGCCGCCACGACGAGCCGTGCTCCTCCTCGACCCAGGGCGTGCGGTACTTGCCGATGCCGTGGTGGTGGACCATCGACCCGCCCACCCGCAGCGCCTCCTCGACCACGATCGCGTTGAGCGGGCGGTGGTAGAGCTCGATCTCCTCCCGCGGCTCGCAGGCGATGTCGTAGTCGTAGACGAAGTACAGGTTCGTGCCGGTCTGGTAGCTGTGCGAGGAGTGCGCGCCGAGCATGGTCAGGTCCGCTGCCCGGGGGAACTCCTCCCGCACCCGGCGCAGCACGGCCTCGTGCAGCGCGGCCACCTGCGACCAGGACGCCGAGACCTCGGTGGTGTAGCCGAGGTGGCGGTCGGTGAGCATGGCCTGCTTCTCGGCCTCGAGCTTCTCGGGGCCCCAGTTCAGGTTCGTGAACCAGTCCTCCACCAGCGCCGGGTCGACCGGGCGCGCCCCGACGGCCTCGGCGGCGGCGACCACGGCGGCGGCGGTGGCCTCGGCGATGCTGTGCGGGCCCTCGGCCACCGCCACCAGGACCGCCGACCCGGGCCCACCGGCGCCGTCCCCGGGGCCGTCGGCCCAGCCGGGGAGGTGGGCGAAGTGCTGCGCGGCGTCGCCGGCGTCGTAGACCCGGGCCACCGAGGGCCGGTAGCCGGCCGTGACCACCTCGCGGAGCACCTCGATCCCGCCGGGCAGGTCGTCGAGCAGGTAGCCGGCGAACACGCGGTGCTCGGGGAGCCGGAAGACCTGCACGGTGACCTCGGTGACGAAGGCCAGCGCGCCCTCGTTGCCGAGCACGACGTGCCTGACGTCCGGCCCGGCGGCACGGCGCGGCACCGGGCGGACCCGGACGACCTCGCCGCCCGCCAGCACCGCCTCGACGCCGAGCAGCATGTCCTCGATCCCGCCGTAGAGGGTGGAGAGCTGGCCGATCGAGCGGGTCGCGACCAGCCCGCCCATCCGGGCCAGCGGCTGCGACTGAGGGGAGTGCCCGGTGGTCAGTCCCTGCGCGCGCAGGGCGTCCTCGAGCGCGGCCAGACGGACGCCGCCCTGCGCGGTCGCGGTCATGTCGACCGCGTCGATGGCCACGATCTCGTCCAGGTCGGAGCCGTCGAGCACGACGGTGCCCTCGACGACGACCTCGAGCCCGCCCTCGGTGCCGGTGCCGCCGGTGCGGGGCACGACCGGCACCCGCTCCTCGTGGGCCAGCGCCAGCACGGCGACGACGTCGGCGGTCGAGCGCGCCCGCACCAGCGCGACCGGCTGCGGGCCGTCGAAGATGCCGTGCACGGACTGGTACTTCTTCCACCGGTCCTGGCTCACCTCGCGCAGGAGGTCGGGGTCGGTCACGACGCGGTCGGCGCCGACCAGGTCGACGAGGCGGGCGACGAGCGCGTCGGGGGCGAGGGTCACGGGTGGCTCCTGCGGTCGAGGGCGGGGCGTGGGTGTGGGTGTGGTGTGCGGGGCGGCGTCAGCGGACGAGGTAGCCGCCGTCGACGGTCAGCACCTGACCGTTGACGTGGTTGGAGGCGCGTGAGGCCAGGAAGACGACGGTGCCCATCAGGTCCTCGGTCTCGCCCCAGCGCCCGGCCGGTGTGCGGTCGCGCACGGCCTGCTCGGCGACCGGGTCGGCGCGGGTGGCCGCGGTCAGGGCGGTGACCACGTAGCCGGGGGCGACGGCGTTGACCTGTACCCCGTGACCGCCGAGCTCGTCGGCGTAGGTCCGGGTGAGGCCGACGAGGCCGTGCTTGGTGGCGGCGTACGCCGGGGACCCGCGTCCGCCGAGGAAGGAGAAGACGGAGGCCACGTTGATGATCTTGCCGCGTCCCCGGGCGACCATCCCGGGCGCGGCGGCCCGGGTCATCGCGAAGGGTGCGGTGAGGTTCACGTCGATCATCGGGTCCCACTGCGCGCGCCCGAACTCCTCCCACGGGGCGATCCTGTTCAGGCCGGCGCAGTTGACCAGCACGTCCGGTCCGCCGAGGTCGCCGGCGCAGGCCGCGACGACCTCGTCGGCCGCGCCGTCTCGGGTGAGGTCGGTGGTCAGCTCGGTGTAGCGCCGGCCCCTGGCCTCGACCAGGGCGCGGGTCTCGCCGCCGTCGTCGAGCATCGTCGGGACGCACACGTCGGCGCCGGCGGTGGCCAGGGCGAGGCTGAACGCCTGGCCGAGGCCGCTGTTGCCACCGGTCACGACCGCCGTCCGGTCGGCCAACGAGAACCACTCCAGCGAGAAGTCGGTGATGCCCACGTGCTCCAGCCTGGCAGGTCCGGGCGTCGCCGTGGGGTCGGGGTGGCTGCGAGGGTGAGCAGCGGGCCCCGGGCGCGAGGCACCCTCGAATGTGCACCCTCGTTGTCCACTGGACCCGGGTGAGCCCTCACCTGCAGGAAGTGGGCGAGGGGACGGTGGCCCTGCTCCCCGCCGGGGGCGGGGCCACGCCTCATCCGTCTCTTGGTCCCGGTCGGTCCGACCCGGGCCGGCCAGCCCGCCGAGATGACGCTCGCGGCGCGTCGAGGTGACGGTTGCGGCGCTTCGCGGCGGGTCAGAGCACGTGCTCGCCGTACATCTCGCCGAGCGGGTCGGCGATCAGCTCGAGGCGCGCACCGTCGGGGTCGCGGAAGTAGATCGAGACCCCGCTGTGCACCTCGTGCTCGACGCCCGCCGCGGTCAGCCGCTCCCGCAGGGCCTCCCAGCGCTCCGGGTCCACCGAGATCGCGACGTGGTGCAGGCCCCCGAGCACCTCGGCGTACGGTCCGACGTCGAGACCGGGGAAGTCGAAGAAGGCCAGCAGGTTGGAGTTCCCGATGTCGAAGAAGAAGTGCGAGGAGCCCGCGTAGTCGCGGTTCTCGATCAGCTCGGTGAGCGGGAACCCGAGCACGTCCTGGTAGAACGCCACGGTCCGCTCGACGTCGCTGCTGACCAGGGCGGTGTGGTGCAGCCCCCGCGCGGTCGAGGCCGGGCGCTCCCCGGCCGGTCGCAGGTGGGTCCGACGGACCCGCTCGCGTGCGGCGGCGACGGCGTCCAGGTCCACGGTGCTCTCGGTCATGGGACCAGGTTAGTTGACGAGTCAACCACCCTGCGTGCCACGCGCGCAGCGGGCCGCCCGGGCGCCACGACGCCCCCGGCCGCGAGGCGACCGGGGGCGTACGGGGTGGTGCGGGTGTCGCCGCCGCGGGGCGGCCGACGACGTCGCGGACCTACTTCGCGGAGACGCGGACCAGCTTCTTGTTCACGAACTCGTCCATGCCCCAGGGGCCCAGCTCGCGGCCGACGCCGGAGCGCTTCACGCCACCGAACGGCAGGCCCGGCATCGTCGTGCCGTGCTCGTTGACGAAGGCCATGCCGACGTCGAGGCCCTCGGCCACCTCGCGGGCGCGCTCGGCGTCCGCGGACCAGACCGAGCCGGACAGCCCGTAGGCCGAGTCGTTGGCCAGAGCGAGCGCCTCGGCGGCGTCCTTGACCTTGTAGACCACGCCGACGGGACCGAAGAGCTCCTCGGCGAAGGCGCGCATCTCCGGGGTGACGTCGGCCAGCAGCGTCGGCTGGACGTACGCCCCGGGGCCGTCGACCTTGCCGCCGCCGGTGAGCACGGTCGCGCCCTTGGACACGGCGTCCTCGACCTGCTCGACCAGGGTGTCGGCCGCGGCCTGCGAGGACATCGGGCCGAGCTTGGTGGTCTCGTCCAGCGGGTCGCCGGTCTTCGTGGCCGAGAAGGCGGCCGTGAGCTGCTCGACGAAGTCGTCGTAGTACTCCTCGGTGACGATCAGGCGCTTCGCGGCGTTGCAGGCCTGGCCGCCGTTGCCGAGGCGGGCGCGGGCGGCGGCCTTGACGGTGGCGCCCATGTCGGCGGAGTCGAGCACGATGAACACGTCGGAGCCACCGAGCTCGAGCACGACCTTCTTCAGGTTGCGCCCGGCGGTCTCGGCGACCGCGGTGCCGGCGCGCTCGCTGCCGGTGAGCGAGACGCCCTGGACGCGCGGGTCGGCGATCATGTCAGCGATCTGCTCGTTGGTGGCGAAGATGTTGAGGTAGGCGTCCTCGGGCAGGCCGGCGTCACGGAAGATCTCCTCCATCAGCAGTGCCGAGGCGGGGCAGCTCGGGGCGTGCTTGAGGAGCACGGTGTTGCCGACCATCAGGTTCGGGCCGGCGAAGCGGGCCACCTGGTAGTACGGGAAGTTCCACGGCATGACGCCGAGCAGCGCGCCGATCGGGCGGCGCTGCACGACCGAGGAGTCGGCGCCGGGCACGTCGAGGGTCTCCTCGGCCAGGAACGACGGGCCGTGCTCGGCGTAGTAGGCGTAGATCGCGGCGGACAGCTGCACCTCGCCCTTGGCCTCGCGGACCGGCTTGCCCATCTCGAGCGAGATCGAGCGGGCGAGCTCGTCGGCGCGCTCGGTGTAGATCTCGGCGACGCGGGACAGGACCCGCGAGCGCTCCTCGATCGGCGTGGTGCGCCAGGAGAGGTAGCCCTGGTGGGCGCTCTCGAGGGCGTGCTCGACACCCGCGGCGTCGAGGGTGGCGTACTCCTTCACGGTCTCGCCGGTGGCCGGGTTCACGGTCTGGTAGGTGCTCATGGGGGGCATAGCGGTTCGAGGCGCCGAGGTATTCCGCGGGCGTGGCGGCCGTCACCTCCCGTCGCTAGAGTGTGCGCACAGGGAACAGACGTTCGCTGTGCGAACAGGAGATCACCGTGACCGCACCCTTGTCCGAGTCCTACGTGTACGCCGCCGCCCGCACCCCCTTCGGCCGCTTCGGCGGCGCCCTGGCCGAGACCCGCCCTGACGACCTCGCCGCCGTCGCGCTCTCGGGCGTGCTCGCGAAGGCACCCGCCCTCGACCCGGCCGCGATCGGCGACGTGGTGTGGGGCTGCGCCAACGGCGCCGGCGAGGACAACCGCAACGTCGGCCGGATGGCGGTGCTGCTGGCCGGACTGCCGACCTCGGTGCCGGCCAGCACGGTCAACCGGCTCTGCGGGTCGTCCCTCGACGCGGCGATGTCGGCCTCGCGCTCGATCGAGACCGGGGACGCCGACGTCGTGGTGGCCGGCGGGGTCGAGTCGATGACCCGGGCGCCCTGGGTGCTGCCGAAGCCCTCGCGGGCCTTCCCGGCCGGCAACGTCACGGCCGTGTCGACCACCCTGGGCTGGCGCCTGGTCAACGACCGGATGCCGCAGGAGTGGACGATCTCGCTGGGGGAGTGCAACGAGCAGCTCCAGGAGCGCTTCGGGATCTCCCGGCAGCGCCAGGACGAGTTCGCCGCGCGGTCGCACAACCTGGCCCACGAGGCCTGGGAGTCCGGCTTCTACGACGACCTCGTGGTGCCCGTCGACGGCGTCGACCTGGCCCGCGACGAGGGCATCCGGCCCGGCTCGACCGCCGAGAAGCTCGGGGGGCTGAAGCCGGCCTTCCGCCCCGACGGCACGATCACGCCCGGCAACGCCAGCCCGCTCAACGACGGCGCCGCGGCGCTGCTGCTCGGCTCCGGCGGAGCCGCCGGCACCCTCGGGCGCGACCCCGTCGCCCGGGTGGCCGGCCGCGGCGCCCACGCCCTGGACCCCCAGGAGTTCGGCTTCGCCCCGGTCGAGGCGGCGAACACCGCCCTGCGCCGGGCCGGCATCGCGTGGTCCGACGTCGGGGCGGTCGAGCTGAACGAGGCGTTCGCGGTGCAGTCCCTGGCCTGTGTCGACGCCTGGGTGGCCGACGGCCTGGCCGACGCGGAGCTGGTCAACGCCCGCGGTGGCGCGATCGCGATCGGGCACCCGCTCGGGGCCTCCGGCGCGCGCGTGCTCGGCACCCTGGCCCACCGCCTCGTCGCCGACGGGCAGCGGTGGGGCGTGGCCGCGATCTGCATCGGTGTCGGCCAGGCCCTCGCGGTCGTGCTGGAGAACGTCGACACGGCGCGACGACCCGCGTGAGCGCCACGACCTATGCGGGGGAGACGGCGTACGACGACGCGCTCGCCGACGTCGCGGACGGTGCGACCGTGCTGGTCGGGGGGTTCGGGATGGCCGGGATGCCGGTCGAGCTGATCGACGCCCTGATCCGCCAGGGCGCCGGCGACCTCACCGTGGTCTCCAACAACGCCGGCAACGGCGACACCGGCCTGGCCGCCCTGCTCGCGGCGGGGCGCGTGCGCAAGGTGGTCTGCTCCTTCCCGCGGCAGAAGGACTCGTGGGTCTTCGACGGTCTCTACCGCGAGGGCCGCGTCGAGCTCGAGGTCGTCCCCCAGGGCACGCTCGTGGAGCGGATGCGGGCGGCCGGCGCCGGGATCGGGGCGTTCTTCTGCCCGACCGGGGCGGGCACCCTGCTCGGGGCGGGCAAGGAGACCCGCGAGATCGACGGGCGGCTGCACGTGCTCGAGCACCCCCTCCGCGGCGACGTCGCCCTGGTCAAGGCCTCCGTGGCCGACGAGCTCGGCAACGTCGTCTACCGCAAGACCGCCCGCAACTTCGGGCCGGTGATGGCGACCGCGGCCGAGACCGTGGTGGTCCAGGTCGACCGGGTCGTGCCCGTCGGCGGGCTCGACCCCGAGGCCGTGGTCACGCCGAGCATCTACGTCGACCGGGTGGTGGTGGCATGAGCCGCAGCAAGGACGAGATCGCCGCGGCGATCGCCGCCGACATCCCGGCGGGCTCCTACGTCAACCTCGGGATCGGGCAGCCGACCCTGGTCGCGGACCACCTCACGCCCGGGTCCGGGGTGGTGCTCCACACCGAGAACGGCATGCTCAACATGGGTCCCGCCGCGCACGGCGACGAGGTCGACCCCGACCTCACCAACGCCGGCAAGATCCCGGTCACCGAGCTGCCGGGGGCGTCGTACTTCCACCACGCCGACTCCTTCGCGATGATGCGAGGCGGGCACCTCGACGTGTGCGTGCTCGGCGCCTTCCAGGTCTCCGCCGGCGGCGACCTCGCCAACTGGCACACCGGCGAGGACGACGCGATCCCGGCCGTCGGCGGCGCGATGGACCTCGCCATCGGCGCGAAGCGGGTGTTCGTGATGATGACGCTGCTGGCCCGCGACGGCACGCCCAAGCTGGTGCCCGCGTGCACCTACCCGCTGACCGGGCTGGGCTGCGTCGACCGGGTCTACACCGACCTGGCGACCTTCGAGGTCGGCCCGACGGCGCGCGCCGAGGGCGGGGTCCGGGTGCTGGCGACGTACGGCACCGGGGTCGCCGACCTGCGCGAGCTGCTCGCCGTGCCCCTGGTCGACGCCACCTCGTCGCCGTCGCTGTCCGGCGGCTGAGGGGCGCGCGGTGGCCGAGGAATTCGTCCGGTCCCTGGCGCGTGGGCTGGAGGTGATCACCGCCTTCGACGCCGGCCACCCCGCGCTGACGCTGAGCGAGGTGGCCGCGCGGACCGGCCTGGGCCGGGCGACCGCGCGGCGGTTCCTGCTCACGCTGGTCGAGCTGGGGTACGTCCGCTCCGACGGCCGCCGCTTCACGCTGACGCCGCAGGTGCTCCGGCTCGGGACGGCCTACCTCTCGGGCCTGGACCTGCCGGGCGTCGCCCAGCCGCACCTCGAGCGGCTCTCGGCGGAGGTCGGCGAGTCGACGTCGGCAGCGGTGCTCGACGGGACCGACATCGTCTACGTCGCCCGGGTCGCGACCCGACGGATCATGTCGGTCGGGATCACCGTCGGCACCCGGTTCCCCGCCCACGCCACCTCGATGGGGCGCGTGCTGCTGGGTGGCCTGGGCAGGGCCGACCGCCGCGCGCTGCTGGGGGAGGGCCCCCTGCCCGCGCCGACCGGTCGGACCCTGACCGGCGTCGACGACGTGCTGGCCGAGGTCGACCGGGTCGCCGCGCAGGGGTGGGCGCTGGTCGACGGCGAGCTCGAGGTCGGCCTCCGCTCCCTCGCGGTGCCGCTGCGCGACGCCGGGGGCGCGGTGGTGGCCGCGCTCAACGTGTCCTCGGCGTCACCGGCCGCGACCCTGCGGCAGACGCTGGGCCCGCTGCGCGCGACCGCCGCCGCCGTCGAGGCCGACCTGCGGCTCGTCGCCCGCTGAGGGCGGGCCCGGTGCTCGCGGTGGGCGGCCGGGGAGCTGTCGTACCGGCGCAATTGCGAGGTTGTGACACATCCGGGGGCGCACATTCAGTCACAACGGCGCAATTGCGCTGTTCCGACCGACCGCGCCACCCACCCGCCCGGATCAGGCGACGAAGTCGTCCCAGTTCTCGGCCAGGTAGTCCACGAACACCGGCCCCACCGCCTCCGCGGCGAGGTGCTGGCGGGTGACCGGCTGGTCCACCGCCCGGAAGCCGGCGTCGGCGACCGCGCGGCGGGCGAAGTCGTGGTGCAGGATCGCGCCGGTGCCGACCAGGACGAAGTCCGCACCGCGCGACAGGCACCACGCGGCGTCGGCGGCCGACTTGACCTCGCCGGCCAGCCCGAGCCGGGCGCCGTGGCGGGGCAGGTCGACGACGTGGTCGACCAGCAGGCCGTCCCAGCGCTCCGTGTCGTGCGGGGCCTTGCGGACGTCCCACATCGACACGTCGAGGTAGTCCAGCCGCCCGCTGGCCAGCACCGAGCCGGCGACCTCGCGGAACTCGCCGAGCTCGATGCCCATCCGCTCCGGCGTCAGCCGCAGGCCGACCTGGAAGTCGGGCCCGGTCGCCCCGCGGACGCCCTCGAGCACCTCGCGCAGGAAGCGGGACCGGTCCTCCAGCGAGCCGCCGTACCCGTCCTCGCGGTGGTTCGAGCGCACGTCGAGGAACTGCCCGATCAGGTAGCCGTGCGCGCCGTGCAGCTCGACTCCGTCGAAGCCGGCCCGCTCGGCGCGGACCGCGCCGGCCACGAAGTCGGCGACGGCCTCGTGCACCTCGGCGGTGCTCAGCGCGGTCGCGCCGGTCGCCCCGTCGTCCCAGGGCGCCTTCGTCGGGACGCCGGAGACCTCGCTGCTCGCACGGCGGCCGCCGTGGTGGAGCTGCACCGAGGAGACCGCGCCGGCCTCGCGCAGCGACGTCGCGAGCCGGGTCAGGCCGGGCAGGTGCTCGTCGGAGGCGATGCCGAGCTGACCGTGCCAGGCCTTGCCGGCGTCGGAGACGTACGCAGCGCACGTCATGACCAGCCCGAAGCCGCCCTCGGCGCGCGCCCGCAGCCACCGGTGCTCGTCATCGGCCAGGGTGCCGTCCGCGTGCGACTGCTTGTTGGTCAACGGCGCCAGCGCGTAGCTGTTCGGCCACGCGGGGCCGTGGGGCAGGGAGAGGGTCACCCCGGCAGTCAACCCGTCGGCCCGGACGGGCGGGGAGCCGGGTACGCCGACCCGACCGTCCGGCCGATGCCCCGGGCGGCCACCTGGAGCGGCGGGACCAGCCGGGCGCGCTGGCCGCGCAGCGTCGGCACCACCAGCCCGAGCGCGGCCACCACCTCGCCGTCGGCGCCCCGGCGCACCGGCACGGCCAGCGAGCAGGCGCCCAGGCTCATCTCCTCGGTGGTCGTCGCGTGGTCCTCGGTCCGGACCCGCGCGAGCTGGCGGTCCAGCGTCCCGGGCTGGGTGACGGTGTAGGCCGTCACCCGGGTCAGACCGGCCAGCACCCGTAGCCGGACGTCCGCCGGGGCGTGCGCGAGCAGCACCTTGCCGACGCCGGTGGCGTGCAGCGGCAGCCGCGAGCCGACGGTGCTGACCACGGGCACCGACGCGTGGCCGCCCAGCCGGTCGAGGTAGAGCGCCTGGTCGCCGTCGCGCACCGCGAGGTGCACCGTGGCGCGGGTCGCGGCGTAGAGGTCGTGCAGGAAGGGCGAGGCCGCCTCGACCAGGTCGGTGTTGACCGGCGCGAGCAGCCCGACGTCCCACAGCCGCCGGCCCACGACGTAGCGGCCGTCCTCCTCCCGGGCCAGCGCACCCCAGGAGACGAGCTCGGCGACCAGGCGGTGCGCCGTCGGCAGCGGCAGGCCGGCCCGCTCCGCGAGCTCGGTGAGGCCGAGCCGCCGGTGGGCCTCGTCGAAGGCGCCGACCAGGGACAGGGCGCGGGAGGTGACGCTGGCGCCGGGCGCGGCCCGCGTACGCCCGTCGTCGCCCGCGTCCATGCCGCCATCATCGCCCGACAAAGCAGTGGCGGTGGCGCGTGGTCCTGCCTAGCCTGGCGACCGCGGCCGACGGACGGCCGAC
>JBBSKO010000005.1:0-26457 GCA_038256225.1 Propionibacteriales bacterium
CCGCGCACGGGCCGGCCGAGGTCCACACCACGTTGGTGAGCAGCCCGAAGACGCCCTCCATCGACATCCCGTGCGGGCGCACCAGGCGGTGGGAGAGCAGGTGCAGGCGCAGCCACACGTCCTCGGTGGTCGTCGGGGCCGCGGCGAGGTCGGCGACCTCCACGTCGACGACCTCGAGGCGTACGCCCCGGGCTGCGTCGGCGCCGGCCAGCGCGTCCAGGTCGAGGTCGGTCGCCTCGGGCGGGGCGTCGCCGAGCGCGGGTGCGGGGAACCAGACGTCCAGCACGGACCCGTCGGTCGCGATCGTGGCCAGGCCGCGCCCGTACGCCGCGGCGGAGGGGTCGGGACGGGGCCCGTCGGCGTCCGGGCCGGTCCCGTCCGGGTGGTCCTCGGACAGGGGCATCATCGAAGCGTCGGTCACGGTGCGTCAGCCTAGCCAGCGCAGCCGGGTGATGACGCCCTGCATGCCCGACCCGACGTGCGCGTCCTGCCCGGTCGCAGCGCCGTGGGCGACCTCGTGCCACGGGCCGAGGGCGTGGTGGTCGCGCGAGCGCGCCATCACGGCCGCCGTCGGCGAGCCGGGCGTCGGTCCAGTCGATCACCCCGGTGACGAGGCCACCGGTGCGCAGCAGGTGCGCCGGGCCCAGGTCGCCGTGCACCAGCACCCGCGGCGCGAGGAGCGGCATCAACCGCGTCTCGTGCTCGAGCGCCGCGCGCACGTCCGGTCGCCGGGGTGCCCGTTCGACCCAGATGTCGTCGCTCCCGTCCTCCTCGACCAGCTCGGTCACGCTGTCCCAGCCCTGCACCGGCACCGGGACGCGGCTCACCGGCGGTGCCCGCTCACTGCCCCGTGCGCCCGTCGACGCACTCGCGGAGCAGGTCGGCGTGCCCGACGTGGCGGGCGTACTCCTCGACGAGGTGCACCAGGACGTCGCGCACCTCGAGCTCCTCGCCGTGCCAGGACACCATGGCCCCGAGGTCGTCCAGCAGCTCCACCACCTCCTCGGCGTGGGCCACCTCCCGGCGCCACGCCTCCCAGGCCTCGGCGACCACGGCGTCGTCGGCCACGGCCCCGTCGAAGTCGGCGTCCGGCTCGTCGTCGGTGACGTAGAGCCGGGGCAGGTCCTGGCCCTCGAGACACTGCCGGGCCCAGGTGTGCTCGACCTTCGCGAGGTGCCGAACCAGCCCGAGCAGGGACAGCGACGACGGCGGCACCGAGCGCCGCGCCAGCTGCTCGGCGTCGAGGCCCTCGCACTTCATCTCCAGCGTCAGCCGGTAGGCGCGCAGGTAGTCGACGACGCACGCCTTCTCGCCCCGGGTCGGTCCGGTCGCCTCGCGGGGGTCTGGTCCGTCGGTGGTCCACATGTCGCTCACGCGCCCACCGTGGCCCCTGCGTGCCGCCGGCGCAACGCGGTTCTGCGGGGGCGGGGAGGATGGGGCCGTGCCCGACCCCGCCGGCCGCCCCGTCTTCGTGCTGCACCGCCACGAGCGACCCCGCCTGCACCACGACCTCCGCCTCGAGGAGGACGGCGTGCTGCGGTCCTGGGCGCTGCCCAAGGGCCTCCCCACCGACACCGGCGCCGACCGGCTCGCGATCGCGGTGCCGGACCACGACCTCGACCACGCGACCTACGCCGACGCGCACAAGAGCATCGCCGACCACGGGTGGTGGGAGCTGGTGGACCGCACCGAGCGCCGCACCGTGCTCGACCTGCACGGGAGCGGCGGGGTACGCCGGTACGCGCTGGTCCGTACCGGCGGCTCCGGGCGCCCCGACACCCACCACCTGCTCCACCTGCTGCGCGAGCAGCCGCCGCCCGGCTAGCGTCCGGGCCATGTCGGGCGAGCTGCTGCTGGTGACGGGACCGCCGGCCGTGGGCAAGATGACCGTCGGGCGGGCGCTCTGCGCGCGCAGCGACTTCCGGTTGTTCCACAACCACCACACGATCGAGCCGCTGATCGAGGTCTTCGGCCACGGGACACCGGCCTTCGACGTCCTGAACGAGGAGTTCCGGCGGCGGGTGGTCGAGGAGGCCGCACGCTCGGGCACCCGGCTGGTCTTCACGTTCGTCTGGGCCGTCGACCTCGAGGAGGACGCCGCGATCGTCCGCGCCCTGGTCCGGCCCTACCTCGACGCCGGTCTCCCGGTCTCCGTCCTGGAGCTGACCGCGGACCTGGACACCCGCCTGGCCCGCAACACCGGCGCCGACCGGGTCGCGGCCAAGCCGTCCAAGGCCGACCTGGTCTGGTCCGACGCCCACGTCCGCGAGATCGAGCAGCGGTGGCGGATGGGCACCGACCCCGCCCGCGCGTCGGTCGCCGACGCGGTGGTCGCGGAGGTCACCGCGACCGGGGGAGGGCACCTGCGCCTGGACAACGACGGCCTCACCGCCGACGAGGCGGCCGTGCGCGCGCTGGCCTGGTTGGACCGACGCTGAGCGACCGCCGTACGCTGGGACCACAGGCGTTCGAGCCGTCATCAGCGGCGAGCCTCCGGAAGAACGGCGCGGGAGCGCTCAGTAGAACCGGACGGGTGGGCCCGTCACAGCCGCACAGAGTGGTTCCGTCCCCGGGCACCCGGGGCAGGGGCAAGCGAGGTGGTACCGCGGCAGACGTCGTCCTCGCACGACGCCGACGCCCGCAGGAGAGCCACCCATGACCTACCCCCTCGTCTCGCACGACGCCACCGGCCCCGACGCGGGCGGTCCGGCCGGGGTGCCCTCGAGCCCGCGCTTCCCCGCGATCGAGGAGCGGGTCCTGGCCTACTGGGCCGCCGACGGCACCTTCCAGGCCAGCATCGACGCGCGTGACGCCGGCGCCGACGGCTCCGACGAGTTCGTCTTCTACGACGGACCGCCGTTCGCCAACGGCCTGCCCCACTACGGCCACCTGCTCACCGGGTACGTCAAGGACCTCGTGCCGCGCTACCAGACGATGCGCGGCAAGCGGGTCGAGCGCCGCTTCGGCTGGGACACCCACGGGCTGCCGGCCGAGCTCGAGGCGATGCGTCTGAACGGCATCAAGACGACCGAGGAGATCCTCGAGCTCGGGGTCGAGAAGTTCAACGACGCGTGCCGCGCCTCGGTGATGAAGTACACCGGCGAGTGGCGCGACTACGTCACCCGCCAGGCCCGCTGGGTCGACTTCGAGAACGACTACCGCACGATGAACCCCGACTACATGGAGTCGGTGATCTGGGCGTTCAAGCGGCTGCACGACCAGGGCCTGGTCTACGAGGGCTTCCGCGTCCTGCCCTACTGCTGGAACGACGAGACCCCGCTGTCCGCGCACGAGCTGCGGATGGACGAGGAGACCTACCGCAACCGCCAGGACCCCGCGGTCACCGTCGGCGTGCGCCTGGAGACCGGCGAGCTGGCCCTGGTCTGGACGACCACGCCGTGGACCCTGCCGTCGAACCTCGCGGTGATGGTCGGCGAGGACATCGACTACGTCGTCGTGGAGGCGGCCCACCCCGGTCCGGCTGGTCCCGGCGCTCCGGGGCGCACCGAGCGCTACGTCCTGGCCGAGTCGCGGCTGGCGTCGTACGCCGCCGAGCTGGCCGGCCCCGACGGCGGTGACCCGGTGGTGGTCGAGCGGCTCACCGGCGCCGACCTCGTCGGGCGGACCTACACCCCGCCGTTCTCCTACTACCTCGGCCACGAGCGCGCCTTCCGCGTGGTCGCCGCCGAGTTCGTCACCACCACCGACGGCACCGGGATGGTGCACACCGCCGGCGCGTTCGGTGAGGACGACAAGGTCGTCACCGACCGCGAGGGCATCGAGGCCGTGATGCCGGTCGGCAAGGACGGCCGGTTCACCGCGCCGGTCGTCGACTACGCCGGGATGAACGTCTTCGACGCCAACCCGCACGTGATCGACGACCTGAAGGCCGCCACCCGCGGCGAGGCCGACCACGGGTCGGTCACCGACAGCACGGTGCTGCTGCGCCGCGAGACCTACGACCACTCCTACCCGCACTGCTGGCGCTGCCGCGAGCCGCTGATCTACAAGGGCGTCTCCTCCTGGTTCGTCGAGGTCACCGCGATCAAGGACCGGATGGTCGAGCTCAACCAGCAGGTCCGGTGGGTGCCCGAGCACATCCGTGACGGCCAGTTCGGCAAGTGGCTGGAGAACGCCCGCGACTGGTCGATCACCCGCAACCGCTTCTGGGGCAGCCCGGTGCCGGTGTGGAAGAGCGACGACCCGGCCTACCCCCGCCTCGACGTCTACGGCTCCTTCGAGGAGATCGAGCGCGACTTCGGCCGGCTGCCTCGCGACCGCGACGGCAACCCCGACCTCCACCGACCGTTCGTCGACGAGCTGGTCCGGCCCAACCCCGACGACCCGCGCACGCCCGAGGAGGGCCAGAGCTCGATGCGGCGCGTGGCCGACGTGCTCGACGTGTGGTTCGACTCCGGGTCGATGAGCTTCGCCCAGGTGCACTACCCGTTCGAGAACGCCGACTGGTTCGACGGCACCGACGTCCTCCAGGGCCACTTCCCGGGCGACTTCATCACCGAGTACATCGGGCAGACCCGCGGCTGGTTCTACACGCTGCACGTGCTGGCCACCGCGCTGTTCGACCGTCCCGCGTTCTCGGCCTGCGTCAGCCACGGCATCGTGCTGGGCTCGGACGGGCAGAAGATGAGCAAGTCGCTGCGCAACTACCCGGACGTCAGCGAGGTCTTCGACCGCGACGGCGCGGACGCGATGCGCTGGTTCCTGATGTCGAGCCCGATCCTGCGCGGCGGCAACCTGGTGGTCACCGAGCAGGGGATCCGCGACTCCGTGCGCCAGGTGCTGATCCCGCTGTGGAACACCTGGTACTTCTTCAGCCTCTACGCCAACGCCGCCGGTTACGAGGCGTCGCGCTCGACGACCTCGACCGACCCGCTGGACCGCTACCTGCTGGCCAAGACCCGGCAGTGGGTCGCGCAGATGACCACGGCGCTGGACGACTACGCCGTCGCCGAGGCCTGCGACGCCACGCGGTCGTTCATCGACGTGCTCACCAACTGGTACGTCCGTCGCTCGCGCGAGCGGTTCTGGGGCACCACGGTGGTCGAGGAGGGCCGCCAGGCCCGTCTCGAGACCCAAGCCTTCGACACGCTGTGGACGGTGCTGGAGACCGTCTGCCGGGTGACCGCGCCGCTGCTGCCGCTGACCACCGAGGAGGTCTGGCGCGGCCTGACCGGCGGACGCTCGGTGCACCTGACCGACTGGCCCGCGCTCGACGAGCTGCCGGCCGACGACGCGCTGGTCGCCGCGATGGACACGGTGCGGGAGGTCTGCTCGACGACGTCGGCGCTGCGCAAGGCCGCCGGGCTGCGCAACCGGCTGCCGCTGGCGACGCTGACCGTGGTCGTGCCCGACCCGGCCGCGCTGGGCGGCTTCGAGGCGATCGTCGCCGACGAGGTCAACGTCAAGAAGGTCCGGTTCCTCGCCGCGGACGACCCGGAGGCGGCGTCGTACGGCGTCGACCAGCGGCTGACCGTCCACGCCCGCGCCGCCGGGCCGCGGCTGGGCAAGGACGTCCAGGTCGCGATCCGCGCCTCGAAGTCCGGTGACTGGTCGGTGGCCGAGGACGGCTCGGTGGTGGCCGGGGGCCTGGCGCTCCTCGAGGGGGAGTACGCCCTGGAGACCGTCGCCGGCTCCACCGACGAGGACGCCGTGGTGGCGATGGTCGGCGGGAGCGCCGGCGGGTTCGTGGTGCTCGACACCGCGGTCACGCCCGAGCTCGCGGCCGAGGGCGTCGCCCGCGACCTCGTCCGCGCGGTCCAGCAGGCCCGTCGCGACGCCGGCCTGGAGGTCTCGGACCGGATCGCGCTGACGCTCACCGGCCCCGACGACCAGCTGGCCGCGGCGCGCGCGCACGCCGACCTGCTCGCCGGGGAGACCCTGGCGACCAGGGTCGACCTGGTGCCCGGCGAGACCCTGGCGGTGACGGTGGCGCGGGTGGCAGCCTGACCCGGTGACCGCGCGCTGGAAGGACCTTTGCCTGGACGCCGACGACCCCGCCGCCCTGGGCGCGTTCTGGGCGGCGGTGATCGGGCTCGAGGTCGACCCCGGCGCGTCCCCGTCCCCGTCCGGTCCGGTGTCGCTGGTCGGCCCCACCGACGAGCACCGGGTGTGGGTCAACCCGACGACGACGCCGAGGCGGGTCAAGCACCGGCTGCACCTCGACGTCGACGCGGGGTCGGTGGCCGAGGTGGAGGCGCTGGGCGCCCGTGTCGTGCTGCCGGCGGAGGAGTCGGGGTTCGTCTGGACCGTGATGGCCGACCCCGAGGGCGGGGAGTTCTGCGTGTTCGTGCGCGACGAGCCGCCGGCCTACCGCCTGCATGGCGTGGTGGTCGACTGCCTCGACCCGTTCGCGCAGGCCGCCTGGTGGGGCAGGGTGCTCGGGGTGGAGCCGGTGCACCACGCCGATGAGGGCTACGCGACCCTCGAGGGCGCCGGCCCGGACGACCGGCTGACCCTGGACTTCGTCCCGGTCCCCGAGGCCAAGGTCACGCCGAACCGCGTGCACTGGGACCTCGTCGGTGACCGCGACGAGCTCCTGCTGCTCGGCGCCACGCACCGGTGGGACACCCCCGGGTGGACCGTCCTGGCCGACCCCGAGGGCAACGAGTTCTGCGTCTTCGCCGGCTGAGCGCGCCGCGGCCGTCCTCAGAGGTCGAACGAGACCCCGGTCAGCTCGCAGGAGACGTCCCACAGCCGGCGCTGCGTCGCACCGTCGTGCGAGGCGTCGGTCGAGAGCACCCGGACCGGGTGGCCCACGGCCTCCCCGGGACCGCGCGGGCCGTAGAACTCCCCGCCCCGGGCGTCCGGGTCGGTGGCAGCACGCAGCGTGGCCAGGGCGCCGACCGCAGCGGAGTTGAGGAACCGTCCCCCGAGCCGGGCGCCGAGCCGCAGCGGGCCGGGGCTGTGGCGGGTCAGCTCGGTGTCCGAGACCCCCGGGTGCGCGGCGAGCGCGACCGCGGGTGCGCCCGCGGCGCGCAGGAGCGCGTCGAGCCGGTAGGCGAACAGCAGGTTCGCCAGCTTGGAGCGGCCGTACGCCGCCACCCGGTCGTAGCCGTGCTCGAAGGCGAGGTCGTCGACGTCGATTCGCGAGCGGATCTTGTGCGCGACGCTGCTCACCGCGACCACCCGGGCGGCCGGGGCGGCGAGGAGCCGGTCCAGGAGCAGCGCGGTCAGGGCCACGTGGCCGAGGTGGTTGGTGCCGAGCTGGAGCTCGAAGCCGTCCTCGGTGGTCGAGCGGGGGGTGTACATGACGCCCGCGTTGTTGACGAGCAGGTCGATCCGCTGGTGCCGGCCGCGCAGCTCGTCGGCGGCGGCGCGCACGGAGGCCAGCGAGGCGACGTCGAGGCGCTGCACGCGCAGGTCCGCGCCGGGCACGTCGGCGCGGACCTCGTCGGCGGCCGCCCGGCCCTTGGCCTCGTCGCGGACGGCCATCTCGACCACCGCGCCGCGCCGGGCGAGCTCACGCGCGGTCTCCTTACCGAGGCCGGAGTTGGCGCCGGTGACGACGGCGGTGACGCCGGAGAGGTCAGGGATGTCGAGGGCGGTCCAGGTGCTCATGACCCGATCCTGCCCGGTCAGTCCTGGTGCTCGACCTTCAGGGCGGTGATCCGCTCGAGGAGCTGCTCCAGGGCGATCTCGAACTCCTCCACGGCGTGGTCCTCGGAGAGCGCGCCGCTCAGCCGCGCGACCGTGGGGAAGTCCTCCAACGACGGGTCCGGCGTGGTGTCCTCGACGACGTCGAGCGGGCCGACGTCGGCGCCGCGGGTGGACACCTCGAGCAGGAGGTGGCCCAGCAGGAAGCCGGTGAAGCCGCGGTACGCCGCCACGGCCGCCTCGTCGGTGAACCCCTCGGCCAGGAGGCCGGAGAGGAAGGACTCGACCCAGTCGACGCTGCGCAGCGGCGGGCGCAGCCAGGGTGCCTCGGGCGGGCGGGAGGCCACGAGCGGGAAGGCCTTGACGTGCCGCAACGCCATCCGGCGCACGCCGTGGGCCAGGCGCTGGAGGAAGTCCTGCCAGCCGTCGCGCGGCTCGGCCAGCACCTCCGGGTCGGCGTAGAGCCCGCGGATGAGGTGCTCCACGATCGCGTCGAGGAGGTCCTCCTTGCCGGGCACGTAGCGGTAGAGCGACATGGCCTCGACGTTGAGCCGGGCACCGAGACGGCGCATCGTGAGCCCGCCCGGGCCGACCTCGTCGAGGAAGGTCAGGGCCTCGGAGACGATCGTGTCGCGGTCGAGCGGCACCCGGGCCGAGGGCGGCTTGCGGCCGGCCACAATCTCGGCGTCGGCGTCGGCATCGGCGTCGGGCGTGGGTCCTGCGTCGGTGTCCTCGACCACGGGGTCTCCTCAGATCTCTTCGTGCGGGTCGAACGTAGGCGGCACGAGGGGGTGAGGGGCGCCCCGAGGTGGGTGGTCGGACCAGGCCGGGGGCCTGGTCCGACCGGGTGGGTCAGCGGCCGAGGCCGGCCTTGTCGATGCGGCGGTGGTAGCGCATGCCGGTGAGGCCACCGAGCATGGCGCCGACCAGGGCGGCCACGACCACGCCGACCAGGACGACGGTGCCCTGCGGGCTCAGGCCCTCGAGGCTGGAGGGGATGTTCGGGAAGGTGTTGATCTCGCTGAGCACGTTGAACTGCGCCCCGGCGACGGCGCCGAGGATCGCGACGACGACGGCGATGAGGACCGACCAACCGAACACCGCGGCACCCTGCGTGAGGCCGTTGAAGCGCGCCATCCGGCCGGCGACGTAACCGCCGGCGAGGTAGGCCAGGAACACGACGACGAGGACGACGACGGCCGCGACCCACCCGATCTCGTCGGTGCTGACGCTGGTGGCCTGCGCCGCGTCGCTGAGCACCTCGGGGCTCGAGACGAGGTTGAGCCCGCCGGCGACGGCGGCGAGCAGGGCGGTCAGCACGACGGTCATGCCGGTGGCGACCAGCCAGCCGAAGAAGGCCGAGCCGATCTTGACGCCGCCGAAGGCGTCCTTCTCGCGGGCGACCACGGTCTTGCGGTCCTCGGTACGGACGGGCGCGACCGGCTCGGGCCCGGCGGGGGTGGGCTGTGTGGTCATGGTGCTCCTCCTGTGGACGGGCGGATCCTGCACCACCCTGAGAGGCCCGACCTTACGCCGTAAGGTCGGCCGCAAGGGGTGAGCCTGGCCCGCCGGCAGGGCGGTGGACCGGGCCGGCGCGGACCGGTGGGGTTGGATGGCCGCGTGAGCACCCTGGACCTCAGCACCGACGTCGTCAGCCTGACCCGCGCACTGGTCGACATCGAGTCCGTCAGCCGCGGCGAGCAGCAGATCGCCGACGCCGTCGAGGAGGCGTTGCGCGCCCTGCCGCACCTCGAGGTCGTCCGTCACGGGCACACCGTCGTGGCCCGGACCGACCTCGGGCGGGCCGAGCGGGTCGTCCTGGCTGGGCACCTCGACACCGTGCCGGTGCACGACAACCTGCCCAGCCGGCTCGACGAGGCCACCGGCCTCCTGCACGGCCTGGGGACCTGCGACATGAAGGGTGGGGACGCGGTCATCCTCCGGCTGGCCGCCACCGTGCCCGAGCCGGTGCGCGACGTCACCTACGTCCTCTACGAGGCCGAGGAGATCGACGAGGTCTTCAACGGCCTGCGCCACCTGACCGAGGTGGCCCCCGAGCTGCTCGAGGCCGACTTCGCGATCCTGATGGAGCCCTCGAACGCCGTCGTCGAGGCGGGCTGCCAGGGCACCCTGCGCGTCGAGGTGCGTGCGACCGGCGAGCGGGCGCACTCCGCACGCAGCTGGAAGGGCGTCAACGCCATCCACCAGGCCGCGCCGGTGCTGGAGCGGCTGCGCGACTACGAGGCCCGCCGCCCGGTCATCGACGGGCTGGAGTACCACGAGGGCCTCAACGCCGTCGGCATCCGGGGCGGGGTCGCGGGCAACGTGCTCCCCGACGAGTGCGTCGTCGAGGTCAACCACCGCTTCGCCCCCGACCGGTCGGCCGAGGAGGCCGAGGCGTACGTCCGCGGCGTCTTCGAGGGCTTCGAGGTCACCCTGACCGACCTCGGCCCGGCGGCCCTGCCCGGCCTCGACCGGCCCGCGGCGGCCGCGTTCGTCGCCGCCGTCGGCGGTGTGGTGAACCCCAAGTTCGGCTGGACCGACGTGGCCCGCTTCACCGCGCTCGGCGTCCCGGCGGTCAACTACGGCCCCGGTGACCCGCTGCTGGCCCACAAGGCCGAGGAGCACGTGCCGGTGGACCAGGTCCGTCACTGCGAGGAACGGCTCGCGGCGTGGCTGCGCGGCGAGGAGGCGACGGCGTGAGGTCGAAGTACAAGGGCCCGGTGCGGCAGCGGCGCGGGCAGGTGGACGGGACGACCACCGACCAGCGGCTGCTGGACTCGCGCGGCCCCACCGACTGGGTGCACACCGACCCGTGGCGCGTGCAGCGGATCACCGCCGAGTTCGTCGAGGGCTTCGGTGCCCTGGCCGAGCTCGGTCCGGCGGTCGCCGTCTTCGGGTCCGCGCGCACCCCGGTCGACGACCCGGCCTACGCCCAGGGCGAGCAGGTCGGTCGCGCCCTGGTGGAGGCCGGGTTCGCGGTGATCACCGGCGGCGGCCCCGGGGCGATGGAGGCCGCCAACAAGGGCGCCAGCGAGGCCGGTGGCGTCAGCGTCGGGCTCGGCATCGAGCTGCCGTTCGAGACCGGGCTCAACGACTGGGTCGACCTCGGGATCGACTTCCGCTACTTCTTCGCCCGCAAGACCATGTTCGTGAAGTACTCCCAGGGCTTCGTGGTCCTCCCCGGCGGGCTGGGCACCCTGGACGAGCTGTTCGAGGCGCTGACGCTGGTGCAGACCGGCAAGGTCACCGCCTTCCCGGTGGTGCTGCTCGGCACGGCCTACTGGTCGGGCCTGGTCGACTGGCTGCGCGGGAGCGTGGTGGCCGGCGGGAAGATGAGCGGCGCCGACCTGGACAAGCTCGTGGTGACCGACGACGTGGAGGAGGCCGTGGCGCGGATGCGCCGCGACGTCGACGGCGGCGGGACGTCGACGTGACCTGGCTGCTGGCCGTCCTGGCCGTCCTGCTGCTGGGCGGCGTGGCGGTGGTGGCGGCCGGTCGCGGCGGCCCGCTCGCCCCTGCCGGCGACGACGACCCGGCGCCCGACGTGCCGGCGACCGGCCCCCTCACCGCCGAGGACCTCCGCCGGGTCCGGTTCCCGCTCGCGCTGCGCGGCTACCGGATGGCCGATGTCGACGCGCTGCTCGACCGGCTGGCCGCCGAGCGCGATGGCGGCCCCGGGACGCGTTAGGCCACACTGCCCGACGTGTCGAGCCTGGTCGTGGTGCTGTGCACCCTCCTCGCGGCGGCGTCGGTCGTGCTGACGCGGCTGCGCCTGCGCCCGCGCGCAGGTGGCCGGCCCAACCCGCACCGGCCGATCGGTCGGGTCTGACCGGCCTCAGCGGCCCTCGTACACCGGCTTCTGCTTGGCCACGAACGCCGCGACCGCGGCCTCGTGGTCGGCGGTGGCGCCGGTGTGGTTCATCAGCCGCGCCTCGGTGGCCAGCGCCTCGCCGAACGGGTGGTCGCCGGCGAAGGTGACCGCCTCACGGATCGAGGCCAGCGCGACCGTCGGGCCGGCGGCCAGGCGTGCGGCCAGGGCGGCGGTCTCCGCGACGAGGTCGTCCGGGGTCACCACCGTGGTCGCCAGGCCGAGCGACGCCGACTCCTCGGCGCCGATGGTGCGCGGGAAGTACAGCAGCTCCAGCGCCTTGGCCCGCCCGACGATCCGCTGGAGGGTCCAGCTCATCCCGGTGTCGCACGACAGGGCGACGTTGGCGAAGGCGAAGTTGAAGCCGGCGGTGTCGGCCACCAGCCGCAGGTCGCAGGCCAGCGCCAGGCTCGCCCCGGCGCCGGCGGCCACGCCGTTGAGCGCCGCCACGGTGGGCTTGGGCATCTCGACCAGCGCGGTCACGATCGGGTTGTAGTGCTCCTCGACCGTCGAGAGGCGGGGACCGGTGCTGCTGCGCAGGAGGCCGATGTGCTCCTTGAGGTCCTGGCCGGTGCAGAAGGCGCGCCCGGTCCCGGTGAGCACGACGCAGCGGACGCTGTCCAGGTCGGCGACCTGGCGCAGGGTCTCGAGCAGCAGCACCTTGGTCGCGACGTCGAGGCTGTTCATCGCCTCGGGACGGTGCAGGGTGACGGTGGCGACGCCGTCGGCGACGTCGAGGAGCACGGGCGCGTCGGTCATGCGGGTCAGTCTGGCAGTCGGCGCCGTGCGCCGCGACGCCCCTGTGCTGCGGGTCACCGCTCCCATGGGGAATAATGGAGCAGTCCGCTCGGTGCGGGCGAGGATATGGGGTCCGGCCCCATCGGACGACTAGGGGAAGAGGTGTGCCGCATGGCGGCCATGAAGCCGAGGACGGGTGATGGCCCGCTCGAGGTCACCAAGGAGGGGCGCGGCATCGTGATGCGCGTCCCGCTCGAGGGCGGCGGTCGCCTCGTGGTCGAGCTCAACGCCGAGGAGGCCACCAACCTCGGCGACGCGCTCAAGAACGTCGTCGGGTGACCTCCGCCGCGCTCCCGGCTCAGCTCTCTCCTCCGCAGCTCGCCCTGAGCGAGCGTGCGGCGCACCTGCTGCTCGGCGCCGAGGTGGTCGCCGTCCCCGTCCTCCCGCAGGACGCCGACGGCGCCACCGGTGCCGGGCAGGAGGGGGGCCCGATCCTGGGCCCCGGGGCCGAGGAGCTCGGCGAGGCACTCGGCCTCGACCTGGTCGGCGCGGCCGAGGCCGCGCGTGCCACCGGGCGCAGCGGGGAGGTCACCACGGTGCCCGTCCCCGGCGGCAGCGCGATCGACCCCGACCTGCGGCTGGTGCTGCTCGTGGGCGTCGGTGCGGCGACCCCGACCGACCTGCGCCGGGCCGGCGCGGCGCTGGCCCGGGCCACCCGCGGGCGCGGTGACGTGGCCACCACGGTGGCCGCGATGACCGACGACACCGGCCTCGAGGCCTTCGTCGTCGGGGCCATGCTCGGCTCCTTCGTCTTCCACTGGCGCTCCTCGGCCCCGGAGCAGCCCCCGGTCCGCCGGATCGTGCTCGCCGGTCTCCCCAACCCGGACGGCTCACGCCCCGCGCTGGACCGCGCCGTGACGCTCGGCGGGGCCGGCTGGCGCGCCCGCAGCCTGGCCACCGTCCCCTCGAACCTGAAGAACCCCGCCTGGATGGCCGATCAGGCCCGCCAGGTCGCCGCCACCGCCGGCCTCGCGGTCACCGTCTGGGACGAGGCCGACCTGGCCCGCGACGGCTTCGGCGGCATCCTCGGCGTCGGCCAGGGCTCGGCCTCCCCACCCCGTCTGGTCCGCCTCGACTACGCCCCGCCGGGCGCCGGGCGCCGTACGCCCACCGTGGCGCTGGTCGGCAAGGGCATCACGTTCGACTCCGGCGGGCTGTCCATCAAGCCGGCCGAGGCGATGTCGACCATGAAGCGCGACATGACCGGCGCCGCCGTGGTGCTCGCGGTGATGGCCGCCCTGCGCGACCTCGGCTGTCCGGTCCGCGTCGTCGGCCTGCTGGCCTGCGCCGAGAACGCCGTCTCCGGCTCCGCGATGCGCCCCGGTGATGTGCTGCGCCACTACGGCGGCCGCACCACCGAGGTCACCAACACCGACGCCGAGGGCCGCCTGGTCCTCGCCGACGCGATGGCCTACGCCGTCGCGGAGGTCGAGCCCGACGCGCTCGTCGACGTCGCCACGCTGACGGGGGCGGCCAAGGTCGCGCTCGGGCAGCGCACCGGCGCGCTGCTCACCGACGACGACGCGCTGGCCGACCTGCTGCTCGAGGCCGGCACCGGGTCCGGCGAGCCGCTGTGGCGGCTGCCCCTGCACCCGGCGTACGCCGACAAGCTGGCCTCGAAGGTCGCGGACTCCGACAACGCCGGGGCCGGCCCGGGCGCCATCGTGGCGGGGCTGTTCCTGCAGCGCTTCGCGGGGTCCGTGCCGTGGGTGCACCTCGACGTCGCCCCGGTCGGCGACGTGCCGACCGACCACGACGAGTGGACCGCCGGGCCCTCGGGCTTCGGTGCCCGGGCGCTGCTGACGTGGCTCTGCGGCCCCGACCCCCTGGCCGGGGTCGGGTCCTAGACCCGGTCTAGCGCTTGGTGGCGGCCAGCAGGCCGTCGCCGACGGGCAGCAGCACCGGGACCAGGTCCTCGCGCTCGACCACGCCGTGCACCAGGTCGCGCACGGCCACGGTCTGCTCGTCGCGCTGCGCGGGGTCGGCCACCCGGCCGCCGCCGAGGGCGTGGTCGAGCACCACGACGCCGCCGGGGCGCAGCAGGCGCAGCGCCTCGTCGAGGTAGGCGGCGTACTCGCGCCGGTCGCCGTCGACCACGACGAGGTCGTAGTGGCCGTCGGTCAGGCGGGGGAGCACGTCCAGGGCGGCCCCGGCGATGGTGCGCACCCGGGAGGCCGGGATGCCGGCCTGCGTGAAGCCGGTGCGGGCCAGGCGCTGGTGCTCGGCCTCGACGTCGACGGTCGTCAGGACGCCGTCGGGACGCATGCCACGCAGCAGCCACAGCGCGGAGACGCCCGTACCGGTACCGATCTCCACGACGGAGCGGGCGCCCAGGGCGCTGGCCAGGAAGCACAGGGTCGCGCCGGCGCCGGGCGTCATCGCGCTCACGCCGACCTCCTCCGCGCGGACGCGGGCGGCGGCGAGCGCGTCGTCCTCGGCCACGAGCCCGTCGGCGAACGCCTGGCTGGCAGGCGTGAGAGGGGTGCTGATGGCGGCCTCCTGGGGACGGCGCCGGGTGGCGCGCGGGGTGCGGTGTGCGGGCGACCACCGTAGCGCCAGCCGGGGCAGGGGAACGCGCGGGCGCTCCCGGGCGTTGTGCAGGTGACGGCGTCGCCCCGCGGCCGCGTGCCGCCCGTCGTCTCTCAGGTCCGTCTCAGTCCCGCGCCCTACCGTGGAGGCCCCCGATGCCGGTCACGGCACTCCCCTCGGTCGCAGGAGCCACCATGGACGCCACGTCGCACGTCCCCCCGACCTGGCACGAGGTCGTGGAGCGGCACTCCGACCGGGTCTACCGGTTGGCCTACCGCCTCACCGGCGACAAGCACGACGCCGAGGACCTGACCCAGGAGGTCTTCGTCCGGGTCTTCCGCTCCCTCGACGGCTACACGCCCGGCACCTTCGAGGGCTGGCTGCACCGGATCACCACCAACCTCTTCCTCGACCAGGCCCGCCGCAAGCAGCGGATCCGCTTCGACGCCCTCTCCGACGCTCGCGCGGACTCGCTCTCGAGCACGGCACCCGAGCCCGGGGCGGCCTACGCCGAACGCACCTTCGACGACGACGTCGAGCGGGCCCTGGCCACGCTGGCGCCCGACTTCCGCGCCGCGGTCGTGCTCTGCGACGTCGAGGGCCTGTCCTACGAGGAGATCGCCGAGATCCTCGGCGCCAAGCTCGGCACCGTCCGCTCCCGCATCCACCGCGGCCGTGCCCAGCTGCGCACCGCCCTGGCGCACCGGGCGCCGGAGAACGGGCGGGCCCGGTACTCCGGCCCGGCGACCGGGCCGCTCCCGGTGGTCCGCCGGGCGCTGGCGTGATCGGGCACCTCGGCGCGCGCGTGAGCTCGTTGCTCGACGGGCACCTCGACCCCGTGGAGACCGAGCGCGCCTGGAACCACGTCCACGAGTGCCACCAGTGCCGCGACCTCGTCGAGCGCGAGGGCTGGGTGAAGCGTCGGCTCGCGCGCCTCTCCGACGGCAGCGGTGGCGCCCCGGACCACCTCAAGGGCTCGCTCCTGGGTGCGCCCGGACTGCCCGGACTGCCCGGACGCCCGTCCGGCTGGGCCGAGGCCGAGCACCGACCCCGCCGGTCGATCGGCGCCGGGGCCGTCGCGGTCGGGGGCGGTGCCGTCGGCGCGGCCATGCTCGGCGTGCTCGCCCTGGGCGCCGCGCCCGCCGCGGCACCGACGGCGCCGACCATGGACCAGCGCGCGCCGCTGACCCAGCTCACGCCGCTCGGTCCCGTGCTGCCGAGCGTCACGCCGGCACTGGACCGGTCCGGCCGCGGCGGTCGCTGACCCGCTCCGGGGGAGGCATCCCAGGGGGTGCGAGGGATGATGGGGCGGTGACCGACGAGACCCGTGCGCCCGAGCCGGCCCCAGCGTCCTGGGTCCCGCCCACGGGCCAGCCGCCCCCGCCGTACGCCGCCCCGGCCGGGCCGGTGACCCCGGCGGCGCCGGTGGCCGCGCCCGCGCCGCAGCCCGCCTGGGGGCCGGTGCCGCTCGCCCCGGCGGCCGGTCCGGCCCCGGGCCGCCCGACCGGTCGCGTCAGCGGCTGGGTGTGGCCGGCCGTCGTGGCGCTCGCGCTGGTGGTCGGACTCGCCGGCGGCCTGGCCGGCGGCGTCGTCTGGCAGGAGTGGGCCGACGACCGCACCACCGCCTCGGGCGGCAACCCCGAGGGACTCGCCGGTGTCGACACCACCTCGCTGCCGCCGCTGGCCGCGGACGACCGCTCGGTCGCCGCCGTGGCGCAGGAGATGCTCCCGCGCACGGTGCAGATCGCGGCCGCCCTCGGCGGCCAGTCCGGCGGGGCCACCGGGTCGGGGTTCCTGCTCGACCGTCAGGGTCACGTCGTGACCAACAACCACGTGGTCGCCGACGCCGCCGCGAACGACGGGCTGATCGAGGTGGTCGACGAGGACGGGAACCGCTTCGACGCCAGGGTGGTCGGGCGCAGCCCCGTCTACGACCTCGCCGTCCTCTACGCGCCCGGCATCGAGGGCCGCGACCCGGCCGCGCTCGGCCGCTCCCGGGCGCTCCGGGTCGGCGAGACCGTGGTGGCGATCGGGTCGCCGCTCGGTCTCAGCTCGACGGTCACCTCCGGCATCGTCAGCGCGCTCAGCCGCCCGGTCACCACCTCCCAGGGCGAGGACGACTCGTCCTTCATCGACGCGGTGCAGACCGACGCCGCCATCAACCCCGGCAACTCCGGCGGCCCGCTGGTCAACCTGCGCGGGCAGGTGGTCGGGGTCAACTCCGCCATCGCCACCGCCGGCAGCGGCCTGGGCGGCGGGTCGGGCAACATCGGGGTCGGCTTCGCGATCCCGATCGAGCAGGTGCGCGTCACCGCCGACCAGATCCTGCGCGACGGGGAGGCGCAGTACCCGGTGATCGGTGCGGAGGTGCAGACCGGGGAGGACACGACCGGGGGCGCCGAGGTCACCCGGGTGCTGCCCGACAGCCCCGCGGCGTCCGCCGGCCTGCGCGACGGCGACCTCGTGGTGGGCCTCGACGGCGACCTCGTCACCGACGGCGTCGCCCTGATCGTCGCCCTGCGCACCCGGCAGCCCGGCGACACCGTCGCGCTGACGGTGCGCCGCGACGGCGAGGAGCAGCAGGTCGAGGTCGTGCTCGCCGGCCAGACCGGCTGACCACTCCGGCCGCTCCGGCCGCTCCGGTCTCGGCCGGGAACGGTCAGGTCGACGTGGTGTCCGCCCGCTCGGACTCCTCGAACGGGTGCTGGGCGACGAACTGCTCGGCGTCGCGGTACATCCGCGCGATGTACTCCTCGAGCCGGTCCGCCTCGACCCGCCACTGGCCGCGACCACCGATCTTGATGGCGGGGAGGTCGCCCCGGCGGACGAGGGCGTAGACCTGGGCGCTGGAGGTGTTGAGCACCTCGGCGACGTCGGCCAGGGTCAGGAAGCGGGGCGTGGCGGCCATGCGCCCATGGTGGCACCCCCGCCGGCCCGGCGCGGCCCACAGTGCCGGCCTGTGGAGGAGCGGGGTGCCGCCGGGGCCGGTGACGCGCATGATGGAGCGGTGGTCCACGACCCCGCCCCGCGTCCTGCGGCTCCGCAGCCTGCCCAGCGCTCGCCCGCCTCCGGGTGGCGCGACCCCCGGTTGTGGGCCGGGGTGCTGCTGGTGGCGGCCTGCGGTGTCCTGGGGGCGCGGGTGCTGGGCGCGGCCGACGACACCGTCGAGGTCTGGGCCGTGGCCGCCGACCTCGGGGCGGGGGACGAGGTCGGGGCCGACGACCTGGTCGCCACGCCGGTGCTCTTCGGGCGTGCCGACGGGCTCGACCGCTACGTCGAGGTCACCGAGGAGCTGCCGGCCGACCTGACCCTGACCCGCGGCCTCGGCGACGGGGAGCTGCTGCCGCGCTCGGCGCTCGGCGACCCCACGCAGACCGGCACCGTGCAGATCGCGGTCGCCGTCGACGACGTGCGGGTGCCCTCGAGCGTCGGGGCCGGCTCGGTGGTCGACGTGTACCTCCTCAGCGGCGGAGCGGCGACCGACGACGGCACCGAGGTGGCGGTCCCTGGAGGTCAGGACGGGGGCTCGCGGCGCGGGGACCGGGTGCTGGAGGACGTCACCGTGGTGGCGTCCTCGGCCGAGCAGGACTTCGCCACGGTCGGGCAGCGCAAGCTCGAGCTCGCGGTCCCCGCCGAGGAGGCCCCCTCGTTCTTCGCCCTGCTCGCCGGGAGCAGCGAGCCGGTGCTGAGCGTGGCCCGGCAGTCGTGATCGTCGTCCTGGTGGTGGCCGCCGGCGCGGCCTGGGAGTCGCCGGCGCTGCGCGAGCTCGGCGACGACCCCGGCATCGTGGTGCTCAAGCGGTGCGTCGACGTCGACGACCTGCTGGCCACGGCCGCGGCCGGCCAGGCCGACGTCGCCGTCGTCGCGCTCGACGCGCCGGGGCTCGACGGCCCGGCCGTCGACCACCTGCTGCGTCACGACGTCCGCCCGGTCGCCGTGCTCCCGCGGGGTCCGGACGGGGCCGCCCGGCTCCGTGCCGGTCGCCTGGGGATCCGCGCCGTGGTCGGCGAGGGCGACGTCGCGGGCCTCCCGGAGGTCGTGCTCGGCGCGGCCCACGGCGACGGCGGCACACCCGCACCCGCCGCGGCGCCCGACCCGGACGGCGCGCCGGTGGTGGCCGCGCCGCCGACGGGTCGGCCCGGCCGGGTCCTGGCCGTGTGGGGGCCGCCCGGCGCACCGGGCCGCAGCACGGTCGCCGCCGGGGTGGCCGCCGAGCTGGCCCGCCGCGGGCGGCGGGTGCTGCTCGTCGACGCCGACACCCACGCCGCGAGCCAGGCCCAGCAGCTCGGGGTGCTCGACGAGGTCTCCGGCCTGCTCGCGGCGGCCCGTCTCGCCGGGACCGGGCACCTCGAGGACGAGGTCACCTCGGTCCAGCGCTCGCTCGACCCGCGGCTGGCGGTGGTCACCGGCCTGCCCCGCCCCGACCGCTGGCGCGAGGTCCGCGCCGGGGTCGTCGAGACGCTCCTGCGCGCGGCGCGTCGTCACGGGGACGTCGTCGTCGACACCGCCGCCCCGCTCGAGGGGGACCCCGGCGCGGACCTCTCCGGCCGCGGCGGTCGCAACCAGGCCACCACCGAGGCGCTCGGTGCCGCCGACGAGGTCCTCGTGGTCGGGGCCGCCGACCCCGTCGGCCTGGCCCGGCTGGCCCGGGCGCTGGTCGAGCTGCGCGAGACCGTCGGCCCGGTCGGCGTCCGCGTGCTCCTCAACCGGATGCGCCCGGGCCTCGGCTGGTCCGAGAGCGAGGTCGCGGCGATGGTCTCCGGCTTCGGTCGGAGCACCAGCCTGCACTTCCTGCCGCACGACCTCGCGGCCGTCGACCGCGCCCTGGTCACCGGCCGCACCCTCGTCGAGGGCGGGGACTCCGCCCTGCTGCGGGGCCTCGCCGCGGTGGTCGACGCCGTCGAGCCCGGGAGCATCGCCCGGCAGGCCGCGCCGCGCGCGACGCGACGGGGTGCGCGACGGGGCCGTCGCAGTCGTTGACGCGCCCGGCCGCAGGTCAGCCGGCCGCAGGTCAGCCGGCGAACAGCAGCGACAGCCCGCCGGCGGTGAAGATCACCATCACCACCAGCAGTGCGAGCTGGCCGGTCAGCTGGTGGCGCCGCGGGAGCAGGCCGACGGCCCGCTCGTGGGAGGCCACCACCCCGACCACGTGCCCCAGCACGACCGCCCCGACCTTCAGCGTCGCCAGGAAGCCGGGGTGCTCCGAGAGCCAGTAGCTCACGCCCAGCCCGGCGGTGCCGAACCAGTCGGAGCCGTTCGAGAACGGATCGCTGACCTGCGCCAGCGTGACCTGGCCGCGCTCGAACCAGTAGGTCGTGTAGTGCGCCACCATGTAGCCGGCGATGATCGGCACGATCGCGTGCGCGAAGGCCGCGGGCAGCGCGCGCCGGGCGGTGCCGTCGCGGACCGGCGTCAGCATGCACGCCGCGCTGAAGAGGCCCGCGACCAGCAGGATCGTGCCGAGCATGGCCAGGTTGGCGACCAGGGTGGGGGGGTAGTCGGAGGTCTGCACCCAGCGGACCCAGAAGGCCGCCTCGCGGAAGGAGTCGTACGCCGTGCTGCCCAGCAGCACCGCCACCACCGCGACCAGGCCGGGTCGCGCCACGGTCGTGTCGAGGTTGGCCAGCGGGGAGCGCACCAGCAGCCGGTCGCGACCGTCGGCGTCGGGCTCGACCGCCCACAGCGACAGCTTCGCCAGCAGCGAGGAGTAGACCTCGAAGGGGTCGGCCCGCTCGAAGAACCGGGTGCCGAAGACGGCGCCGCCGACGAGCATCACGCCGAGGTAGGCGGCCAGCCACAGCCGGACCGGGCCGAGCTCGGTGTTGAACGGGTAGATCAGCTCGAACCACACGAAGGCCAGCAGCCCGAGCGCCGCCGGCCAGTAGCCCAGCCGCGCCGGGTAGTCCGCGACCCCGTCCTCCGGGTCACCACCGGTCACCCGGGCGAGCAGCTCGACCAGGGTGCGGTGCGGGCTGATCGCCTTGAAGGCCGGTCCGAGCAGCAGGGAGGCCGGCACGATCCCCACCCACAGCCACACCAGGAAGATGCCGAAGACGGGGTTGGTCAGCAGGTCCTGGCCGAGGGTGGCGACCATGACGGTGTAGGCCAGGAACAGCAGGCCCAGCAGCTTCAGGACGGCCTGGAACGGCCCGGACAGCACCACCCGGCCGAGCGCCGGTACGGCCAGCGCCGGCCGCCCGGCGTACCGGGGGCTGCGCCAGGCCACCGCGAGCACGGTGAACGAGATGACCAGGGCCGCCACCGATCCGGTGACCGCCAGCGACAGCGGGATGGGCAGGTCCTTCTGACCGCCGAGCCCGTGGGCCACGGGGACGGCGCCGGTCAGCGACAGCACCTCAGCGCACCTCCAGCTGCACCAGCAGCTGGTCGGGGTCGTGGAGCTCGACGTCGACGGTGCCGGCCCGGTCCATCTCGAGGGCGAACGTGGTGGTGCCCGGCTGGTACTCGATCTCCCTGCCCTGGGCGCCCCCCTCGCCGTCCCCGTCCTCGCCGGGCTGCACGTGGATCAGGCCGGCCGAGTCGGCCATCACGACCAGCTCGACGGTCTTGCCGGTCGGGACGTCGACGCGGTCACCGGCCGGCCGGGCCCGACCGTCCTCGATCATCACCTCGACCACGACACCGTCGTCGGCGGCCGCGGCGCCGGGGCCGCGGGAGCAGCCGGTGGCGCCCAGCAGCGCCAGGACCAGCGGGAGCGCCAGGGCCAGGGCAAGGGGCGGCAGGGGTGCCGGCAGGCGCCGCATCGATCGTCCTCTCAGGTCGGGGGGCCCGCGTCACCGCGGCGCCTCTGCCAGAATCCCATGAGCACCAAGCCGGACGGCGAGGGGCGGACGACAGCACGGACGACGGGGGCGGGCACGGCATGGGTGGGCGAGGGTGAGCGAACGGCTGCGAGCACGGGACCTGGCGTTCCTGGTGGGGGAGGACCTGACGACTCCTCGGCACACCACGACCGTCGACATCCTCGACCCGGGCTCCTCCGGCTTCGACCACGACCGGTTCGTGGCGCTGGTGCGGGACCGGATCGCCTTCGTCCCGCGGTTCCGGCAGCGGGTGCAGGGCGTGCCCGGCGGCCTGGCGAACCCGGTCTGGGTCGACGACGTCGGCTTCGACCTCGCCTACCACGTACGCCGCTCCGCCCTGCCCCGCCCGGGTACCCGCGACCAGCTGCGCGAGCTGGTCGCCCGGATCGTCTCGCGGCCGCTCGACCGCTCCCGTCCGCTGTGGGAGATCTACTTCGTGGAGGGCCTCGAGGGCGGTCAGGTCGCCGTCCTGCTGAAGTGCCACCAGGCCCTCGTCGACGGCATCGACACCGTCGACCTCGGCCAGGTCCTGCTCGACGGGCTGCCCGGCTCCAGCGGGCCCGCCGGGGCCCACGACGACGCCGACACCTGGCGACCCCGGCGGCGCAGCCCGGTGGGGCTGCTCACCGAGGCGCTGCGCGACACCGTCACCGACCCGCAGACGCTGATCGGCACCGTGCGCAGCACCTCGGGCCGGGTCGTCCTGGCCGCGGAGGGTGCGGGCCGGCGCACCCGCGGCGTCGCCGCCGCGCTGACCGGCCGCCGTCCGGTGCGGCCCACGGTGCTCCAGGGACCGCTGTCCCAGCAGCGCCGCGTGGTCACCCTCGACACCCGGCTCTCCGACTACCGGCTGGTCCGTGACGCCCACGGCGGCACCGTCAACGACGTCATCCTGGCCACCATCGCCGGCGGGCTCCGGGCCTGGCTGATGGCGCGCGGCGAGGCCCTGCCCTCGACCCGCCACGTCCGGGCCGTCGTCCCGGTCTCGGTGATCGACGAGGAGCTCGAGGCGACGTCGCTGGGCAGCCAGATGTCGGTGCACGAGGTCGACCTGCCGATCGGGGAGGTCAGCCCGGTGGTCCGGCTGCACCAGGTGTCGTACTCGTTCGCAGCCCACCACGCCACCGGCAAGAGCGTCGCCGCCGACCGCCTGGCCGGGATCGCCGGCTTCGCCCCGACGACCTTCCACGCCGTCGGCGCCCGGGTCGCGGCCCAGGAGGTGCGCCGCGGCTTCGCGCTGTGCGTCACCAACGCCCCGGGCCCGCAGAGCCCGGTCTACGCCGCGGGTGCCCGCCTGGTGGCGTCGTACCCCGTCCCGCCGCTGCTGCCCGAGCGCCGGCTGGCCGTCGCCGTCACGTCCTACGACGGCGGCGTGACCTACGGGATCACCGCCGACCGTGACGCGATCCCCGACGCGGACGTGCTCGGCAGCTGCGTCCTGGAGGCCCTGCAGGAGCTGGTCGACGCCTCGGGCGACGCCCGACCCCGGGCCCCCCGCGGGCGGACGCGCCGCAAGCCCACCACCGCCGACCAGGAGGACTGAGCGTGCGCGTCTGGATCCCGACCACCCTGACCGACCTGGCCACCGCCCACGCCGCCGGGGAGGTCCCGCCGGGCGAGGGCCGGCTGACCGCGCCCGAGGACGAGGAGCAGGAGTACGCCGCGCTGCTCGAGGCCGCGGACGCCTCGGCGGCCCTGCTCGCGGCGCGGGGCGAGCCCGGCGGTCGGCGCACCGTGCTGGTCGCCGAGCTCGGCGACGGCGAGGATCCCGACGGTGCGGTGCCGATGCGGCGCGTGCAGGCGGTCCACGTCGACACCCGCGAGCACGCCGCCGCGGACGACGACCTCGGCTGGTTCGCCACCCAGGAGGTCCCCTTCCTGCTGCGTGGCGAGCTCTGAGCCGCTTCGACAAGCGGTCGGCCCGGGTGGCAGCATCACGACCATGGACGCGACGACCCACCCGCCGGCCCCCGTCAACGAGCCCAACCTGACCTACGCCCCGGGCTCGCCCGAGCGCGCCGGGCTCGAGGCCGCCCTGGTCGAGCTGGAGGGCACCGAGCACGACCTCTCGGCCGTCGTCGGCGGCGAGCGGCGCACGGGCGGCGGGCGCGAGATCCGCGTCGTGCAGCCGCACGACCACCAGCACCTGCTCGGCACCATCCGCAGCGCGGGCACCGCCGACGCCGAGGCCGCGGTCGCCGCAGCCGCCGACGCCGCGCCGGAGTGGCGGGCGATGTCGCTGGACGCCCGCTGCGCGGTCATCCTCAAGGCCGCCGACCTGCTCGCCGGTCCCTGGCGGCAGCGGATCAACGCCGCGACCATGCTGGGCCAGTCGAAGACCGCCTTCCAGGCCGAGATCGACGCCGCCTGCGAGCTGATCGACTTCTGGCGCTTCAACGTCCACTTCGCGCGCCAGATCGTGGCCGACCAACCGATCGCGAACAGCCCCGGGGTGTGGAACCGCAGCGACCACCGCCCCCTCGAGGGCTTCGTCTACGCGATCACCCCGTTCAACTTCACCGCCATCGCCGGCAACCTGCCCACCGCCCCGGCGCTGATGGGCAACACCGTGCTCTGGAAGCCCTCGCCCACCCAGCAGCTGGCGGCCTCGCTGACCATGCAGGTCCTCGAGGAGGCCGGGATGCCCCCCGGCGTCATCAACATGCTGCCCGGGGACGGGCTCGACGTGTCCGAGGTGGCGTTGGCGCACCCGGACCTCGCCGGGATCCACTTCACCGGCTCGACGCCGACCTTCCAGCACCTGTGGCAGCAGGTCGGGGCCAACATCAGCGGCTACCGGTCCTACCCGCGCATCGTCGGGGAGACCGGCGGCAAGGACTTCATCGTCGCCCACCCCTCGGCCGACCCCGACGTGCTGCGGGTCGCGATGCTGCGCGGCGCCTTCGAGTTCCAGGGCCAGAAGTGCTCGGCGGCCTCGCGGGCCTACGTGCCCCGTTCGGTCTGGGCGCAGGTCAAGGACCGGCTCGTGGCCGACACCGAGGCCCTCTCGGTGGGCGACGTGACCGACCTGTCGCACTTCATGGGCGCCGTCATCGACGACCGCGCCTTCGCCAAGCACCGCACCGCGCTCGAGCGCGCCCACGCCACCGACGGCCTCGACGTGGTCGCGGGCGGCACGACCGACGACTCGACCGGGTACTTCGTGCGCCCCACGGTCGTCGAGGGCTCGGACCCGACCGACGAGATGTTCACGACCGAGTACTTCGGCCCGATCCTGGCCGTGCACGTCTACGAGGACGCGGACTTCGAGCGGGTGGTGCGGGGCATGGAGTCCAGCGCGCCGTACGCCCTGACCGGCGCCGTGATCGCCCGCGACCGCCGCGCGATCGAGTGGGTGCAGCGCGAGCTGCGCTTCTCCGCCGGCAACTTCTACGTCAACGACAAGCCCACCGGCGCCGTGGTCGGCCAGCAGCCGTTCGGCGGGGCGCGCGCCTCGGGCACCAACGACAAGGCCGGTGCGCCCTCCAACCTGATGCGCTGGACCTCGCCGCGGTCGATCAAGGAGACCTTCGTGGCCCCGACCGACCACCGCTACCCGCACATGGGCTGACCGGCCCGACCTCGCGCCGAGGCGGGGCGCCGAGGCATGATGGGAGCACCATGACGGTCCTCCCGCTGCACCTCGGCGCCCTCCACCCGGTCGAGCAGGCGCTCACGCTCCTGCTCGCCTTCGGACCCTTCGTGCTGCTCGGCGTCGTGATCGCCGTGCGCCGACGCCAGGACGCCGCCGCGGACGCCTCCGACCGGGGTGCCGGGGACGTCACCGACGGCGTCCCCGAGGACGTGCGGGCTCAGCGCGAGAGGTAGTCCCGCCCGACGCGGTTCTCGGTCTTCAGCGCCTTGAGCAGCATGTCGGCGACCAGGCCCTCGATCTTGCCGCCGACGAGCGGGATCGAGACCTTGACGTCCAGCACGACGGTCTCCGTGGTGACCCCGCCGGACTCGCTGAGCCGCGCGGTGCCCCTCATGTCGCCGGGCTTGCCGGGGATCACGACGGTGACGACGGCCTCCGAGGAGCTGGTCCAGTCCTCCTCCTGCACGATGTGGATCGAGTCGCCCACGATCTTCGTCGCGAACGACGGCAGGCTCCTGGCGCTCTGCTTCTGGTCGATGGTGACCGTCTTGGGCCCGCTGCCGGGCGAGGTGACCGTCACGTCGCGGGAGAGCACGTGCTGGGCGTCGCAGACCTCCTCGCGGAAGGCCTTGTCGCCGAGCATCGCCGCGACGGACTCCAGGGGCGCGTCGTAGGTCAGGTCGTGGGTGATCCGCTTCGTCATGGCGCACATCATGGACCAGCCGGTCGTGTCCGGACATGCCCTAGGGTCGACAGCGTGTCAACGGCGACCCACGAGCCCGACAAGGAACAGCTCCTCGACCAGGCGGTCGGGGTGGCGAGGCACGGCAAGGGCAGCGGAGGGCCGCCACGCGAGCGGCTGGACGCCCTGCTGCGGGCCTACTACCGCCACGTGACCGCCGAGGACCTCGTCGACCGCGGCGACGTCGACCTCTACGGCGCCTTCGCCTCGCACCACCGCGCCGCGTTGCAGCGCCCGCAGGGCACGGCCGAGGTCCGGGTGCTCACCCCGACCCCCGGCGACCAGGGCTGGTCGGCGGCGGGGCACTCCGTGGTCGAGGTCGTCGTCGACGACATGCCGTTCCTGGTGGACTCCCTGACGATGGAGCTGTCCCGACAGCTGCGCGAGGTGCACCTGGTGGTGCACCCGGTCTACGACGCGGTGCGCGACGTCACCGGGGCGCTGCAGGAGCTCTCGCCGGTCGAGGACGGGTCCACGGAGGCCG